>JBHHVK010000112.1:0-6959 GCA_046754205.1 Thermodesulfobacteriota bacterium | reverse complement strand
CTCTGGCAGCTCGCCTACACGGAGATACACATAATCGACGTGCTCTGGCCCGATTTCACCAGGGAGCACCTCTACGAGGCTATCCGCGACTACCAGTCCAGGGAGCGGAGGTTCGGCCTCGTAAAGGGCCCCGAGGTCGGGGCCGCCGGATAGCCGGGCAGAAGGAGCGGGCCGTGCAGTCCGGGCCCGAAAAAACAACTCAAAGGGCCCGGGGCGGGACGGAGAGCGGGTTTTCCGTCCTTTCGCCGGTATGCCGGCCCCGGGGGAGTGAGCACTGAAACGGGTCATTACAGCTCTCTTTTTAGTTCCGTCCGTTGCGTTCATAGTCCTCTATACCTCCGCCTTCTGGCTCATGGCGGCTGTTTTTGTCGTAACGCTCCTCGCCCTTGTCGAGTACAACAACCTCAACGCCCTCAAAGCGGGACGGAGACGGGCGGACCTGCCCGGGGTGGTCTTCGGGGCGGCCCTCACTCCGGTCGTCTATCTCTTCGGCCTGGAGTACGCCCCGCCGCTGCTGGTGGCGGGGGCCTTCTCCTTCTTCGTCTTCACGATACTCTTCGGGGGGGACGGGGGCGCGGTGGAGGTGCAGCCCGGCGCGGCGGCGCCCCTGGTACCGGCGGGCCCGTTCAGGGACTCGGTGGCCGAGGTGGCGGGTAAGGCCCTGGCCCTCGTCTACATCGCCCTGCCGCTGGCGTATCTGCCGCTGGCAAGGTCCTTCGACAGGGGCGGGTGGTGGATAATGACGCTATTTTTCATCGTCTGGGGCAATGACACCTTCGCCTACTACACGGGCCGGACTATGGGCGCCCACAAGCTCTCACCCCGGATAAGCCCGGGCAAGACGGTCGAGGGGGCCGTCGGGGGGTTCGTGGGCGGCGCCGTGGCGGCGGTGCTCTGCAACCTGCTCTTCGGACTCGGGGCCTCTGTCCCGGCTGTGGCGGCCCTTTCGGTCGCCGTCGGGGCGGTGGCCGTCCTCGGGGACCTCGCCGAAAGCGTCCTCAAGCGGTCGGCAGGGGCCAAGGATTCGGGCACCATGATCCCGGGCCACGGGGGTTTGCTAGACCGCCTCGACAGCCTGCTCTTCACCATACCGGTCCTTTACTACTTTTTGCTATGGAACAGCGCATGAAAGGCCCCAAGGGGCTCGCCATACTCGGCTCCACGGGCTCCATCGGGACGAGCACCCTCGACATAGTCAGGCGGCACCCCGACAGGTTCAGGGTGGTGGCCCTTGCGGCGGGCTCCAACGTCGAGCTCCTGAAGAGGCAGGCCGGGGAGTTCAGGCCCCTGTTCGTCTCGGTCGGCTCCGAGGACGACGTCCGGGGGCTCGGGGCTGACCTCCCGGAGGGCTGCTCCGTGGGCTTCGGGGTGGAGGGCGCGTCTACGGCCGCCACCCATGACGGGGTCGACTGCACGGTCGCGGCCATATCCGGGGCGGCCGGCCTCGTACCCACCATGGCCGCCATCAGGGCCGGAAAGGACGTGGCGCTCGCCAACAAGGAGACGCTCGTCCTCGCCGGCCCTCTCGTGATGGAGGAGGTAAAGAGCAGGGGCGCGAGGCTCCTGCCGGTGGACTCCGAGCATTCGGCCGTCTTTCAGTCGCTCTGCGGGCACAGGCCGGAGGACGTGGAGCGCGTCATACTCACCGCCTCGGGCGGCCCCTTCCTCGACACCCCGGCCACGGAGCTCGGAGCCGTCACCCCGGAGCTCGCCCTCCGGCACCCCAAGTGGAGCATGGGAAGGAAGATCACCATCGACTCGGCCACCCTCGTGAACAAGGGGTTGGAGGTGATAGAGGCCCGGTGGCTCTTCGGGCTGCCGCCCGAGAGGATATCCGTGGTCATCCACCCCCAGTCCATCGTCCACTCCATGGTGGAGTACCTCGACGGCTCCATGGTGGCGCAGCTCTCCACCCCGGACATGAAGGGCCCCATAGCCTACGCGCTGGCCTACCCCGAGAGGATAGACTCCACGACCCCGAGGCTCGACCTCGCCGGCCTGAGCCTCGACTTTCGTGAGCCGGACCCGGCGCGCTTCCCCTGTCTCGGGCTCGCCTACGACGCCCTTGACGAGGGCGGGGTGATGCCGGCGGTCCTCAACGCCGCCGACGAGGTCGCCGTCGAGGCATTTCTCAAGGGCGCGCTCGGTTTTACCGATATCCATAGGGTCATTGCCGCCGTGATGGAGGGTGCGGGCGGCCCGGGGCCCGCCGCGCCGTCGCTCGAGGAGATCCTCGAGGCCGACCGCGCAGCGAGGGCGTCCGCCTCGGAGCTGGTAAAATGTCTTACATGAGACCACGGAAGATGATAGAATACATAGACAATTCAACATCAAACAGAACAGGCGCCTTCGTTAAATGATAACTACCGTCTTGTCCTTCGTAATCGTACTCGGTTTCCTTATATTCATTCATGAGCTCGGACACTTCCTCGTGGCCAAATGGAGCGGCGTAGGGGTGGAGACCTTCTCGCTCGGCTTCGGCCCGAGGCTCGTCGGTTTCAGGTGGGGGGAGACGGAGTACCGGATATCGGTCCTCCCGCTCGGCGGATACGTGAAGATGGTGGGGGAGTCGATAACCGAGGAGGTATCGCCCGAGGACGCCGCGAGGTCCTTTTCCCACAAGCCGGTCCGCGTGCGCGCCGCCATAGTGGCGGCCGGGCCGACGATGAACCTCGTGCTCGCCGCCCTGCTCCTGCCCGTCATCTTCATGATAGGCAAGAACGTCCCCGCCTATCTCGATAAACCTGCCATCGTGGGCTTCGTCGAGCCCGACGGGGCCGCCTTCAAGGCCGGCCTGCGTGCCGGAGACCTCATAGAGGCGGTGGACGGGACCGAGGTTGAGAACTGGGAAGGGCTCTTCGCGGCCTTCGCCATGAGCCCCGGCCGCGAGCTCTCCTTCGACGTCGCCAGGGACGGCGAGGAGTTTACGGCCCTCATGACCCCCGAGGTCTCCAAGGCCACCGGGGTCGGCTACATCGGCATATTCCCTCCCATGAAGCCCCTTGTGGGGGGCCTCTCGTCCGGGTACCCGGCGGAGAAGGCCGGCATGCTGCCTGGCGATGAGATACTTGCCATAAACGGCCACCAGATACGCCACTGGGCCGAGCTCGAAACGTACATACAGAAGGACGGCGAGGCCAAGACCTTCCTCATCGAGAGAGACGGCCGCACGCTCACCCTGAAGATCGCCCCGAGGCTCGAAGAGCAGCGGGGGGTATACGTCATCGGCATTACCAGGCACGAGGACCTTTCGCTCCGCAAGTACGGGTTCTTCGAGTCCTTCCAGAAGGGGGCGTCCACGGCCGTGGAGATGACCACCAGGCTCTTTACCGTCCTCGGCGGCCTCGTGGTGGGCGAGTATTCGCTCAAGACCCTCGGCGGGCCCATAATGATAGCCCAGGTCACCGGGATGGCGGCCGAATCGGGCTTCGCCGAGCTCCTCTGGATAGTCGCCTTCCTGAGCCTCCAGCTCGGCGTCATCAACCTCTTCCCCGTGCCTGTGCTCGACGGCGGTCACCTCCTCTTCTTCGGCATAGAGAGCGTCAAGGGCGGCCCCCTGAGCGACAGGTTCATGGGGGTGGCCCAGCAGGTGGGTTTCGTGCTTCTCATAACCCTCATGGTGCTCGTCACCTATAACGACATCTTCCGCATCTTCAACTGACAGCAGGGCCGGGAGTCTTGATAACCCTCGCCATAGACACATCGAGCGCCTCGGGAAGCGTAGCCCTCGTGGACGACGGGCGCCTGGCGGCCGAGTGGACCGTCGGGGACGTGGGTCTGCACGCCCGCTGGCTCTCCCGGTCCATCGCGGCCTTTCTCGCGAGCGCCGGCTGCGCCGCGGGCGACGTGGACCTCTTCGCGCTCACCACCGGCCCGGGCTCCTTCACGGGGCTCAGGATCGGCGTGAGCGCCGTAAAGGGCCTCGCCTGGACCCTCGGGCGCCCTGTCGCGGGGGTATCTACCCTCGAGGCCATCGCCATGAACGTCCCCTACGCCGGGCGCCTCGTCTGTCCGGTCCTCGACGCGAGAAAAAAAGAGGTCTACGCCGCGCTCTACAGGCTCGACGGCCCGGAGGCCGTGGCGGTCATGCCCGACTCGGCCATGAGCCCGGCGGCCCTCTTCGAGCGTATCGAGAGGCTATGCGGCCCTCTGGGCCCTGTCTTTCTCGGAAGCGGCCTCGGGGCATACGGGGACCTCATCAGGGAACGGGTTCCCGGGGCGGAGCTCGCCCCTGAGCCGCTCTGGCACCTGAGGGCCTCGAACGTAGCGCTCATCGCGGGGCGTCCGGGCGCCGCGCGGGTGGACGCCAGTGGGCTCGTCCCCGTCTACCTGAGGAGGTCCGAGGCGGAGATCAAGGGCCGGGCGGCCAGGAATCGGCAAGTTTAACCGTCTGATATAAGTGGAGTTATTGACAACCCTCCGCCGTTGGGGTAAGATATGTATACGGAAAAACCGGCACGCCTTGAAAGACTCTTCCCAGGGGCCCCCGGCGGATGTCCTGCGCGCTGTGGCCCCGACGGCGGGGTACTCTGGACCGTAACAGGCTGTTTGACTTGGTTTTTACCCTAAGGAGCCGTACCGTCGGCTCATGAAAGGAGGCCTGAATGGGAGTACAGGACAAGGAGTTGCTTGTAAAAAGACTTTTGGAGGAGGATGAAGACTTCAGGGACATATACAAGACCCATAAGGAGTACGACGCCAAAATAAGCCGCATCGAAAAAAAACCTTTTCTCTCGCCATCGGATTCCGCCGAAAAGAGCAGGCTTAAGAAACTCAAACTCGCCTTGAAGGACGAAATTGAAGAGGTGCTCTCCAGACACGTTTGAGCCGGTCAGGCAAGAAAGACGATTCATATCAAAGGCGGCCGCCCCTGGCGGCCGCCGCTTATCCGCCGGCCGGGAGGGTTGCTCCGGCCGGCGGATAAGTATCGAAAGACGGACGATCGAAGGGCCTTCGGCCCTTTCAGTATTTATAAAATCGGAAGGAGCGCGCGCCGGGAATGAAAAAGGGCAGGGCTACGCAGCGTAGCGACAGGATGAAGAAGGGTCTTGAGAGGGTACCCCACAGGGCCCTGCTCTACGCCACTGGCGTGCCGGGCTCGGAGGTCAAGAAACCCTTCATAGGCATAGCCTCGAGCTTCACTGACCTCATCCCAGGGCACATCGGGATGAGGGACCTCGAGAGGTATATTGAAAAGGGCGTGCACACCGGCGGCGGCTACCCCTTCATATTCGGGCTCCCGGGGATATGCGACGGCATGGCCATGGGCCACAGGGGCATGCATTACTCGCTGCCCACCCGTGAGCTCATAGCCGACATGGTGGAGAGTGTCGCCGAGGGGCAGGCCCTCGACGGGCTGGTGCTCCTTACCAATTGTGATAAGATAACCCCGGGCATGCTCATGGCCGCGGCCAGGCTCGACATCCCCTGCGTGGTGGTCACGGCCGGGCCGATGATGACGGGACGGTATCGCGGCAGGCGCACATCCTTCATACGCAACACCTTCGAGGCCATGGGCCGGTTCCGCGCGGGCGAGATAACCCGCGGCGAGCTCGACTCCTGCGAGCAGGGGGCCTGTCCCGGGGCGGGAAGCTGCCAGGGCCTCTATACGGCGAATACCATGAACTGTCTTACCGAGGCGATGGGGATGAGCCTGCCGATGTGCGGCACCGCGCTCGCCCAGACCTCGGAAAAGCGCAGGATCGCCTTTGCCAGCGGCGCGCGCATAGTCGAGCTCATAGAAAAGGGCGTCACCCCGAGGAAGATCATGACGAGGGCGGCCTTCGAGAACGCCGTCCGGGTGGACCTCGCCCTCGGGGGCTCCTCGAACACGGTGCTACACCTCCTGGCCATAGCGGCCGAGGCGGGCGTGAGGCTCCCGCTCGAGGTCTTCGACGAGATATCGAGGACCACGCCCCACATAGCCTCCATAGAGCCCGTGGGTGAGCATTACATGGAGGACCTCCACTGGGCGGGCGGCATTCCGGCCGTCCTCCGGCGCCTCGGAGACTCCGTCAGGGACAACCCGACGGTCTCGGGCAGGCGGGTAAGGAAGATCGCCGGGGGCGCGGGCTTCATAGACGATACGGTCATAATGCCGCTCGACAAGGCCCACCACAAGGAGGGGGGCATAGCGATACTCAAGGGCAACATCGCGCCCGGGGGGGCCGTCGTCAAGCAGTCTGGCGTGAGCCCCAAGATGATGCGCTTTACCGGCCGCGCCGTGGTCTTCGATTCCGAAGAGGCCGCCATGAAGCGGATACTCGCCGGCGGGATAAAGCCCGGCGACTGCGTGGTCATTAGATACGAGGGCCCCAGGGGAGGCCCGGGCATGCGCGAGATGCTCGCCCCCACGGCGACCCTCATGGGCATGGGCCTCGGCGAGTCCGTGGCGCTCATTACGGACGGGAGGTTCTCCGGCGGCACGCGCGGGCCCTGCGTCGGGCACATCTCGCCCGAGGCGATGGAGGGCGGCGCGATAGCCCTGGTAAAAGAGGGCGACAAGATTGTGCTCGATATCCCGGCAAGGCGTATAGAGCTCAAGGTCTCGGACGGGGAGCTTGCGGAGAGGCGCCGCTCGTGGAAGGCGCCTGAGCCGAAGATAAAGGGCGGATGGCTCGCCAGGTACGCGCGGCTCGTCACGTCGGCGAACACCGGGGCGATACTCAGATAAACTACGGGACCCCCGCCGCCGGAAGGCGGCGGGGCCTTACGCAGGGGGCTTTTCAGATGCCGACAGGAAAGAAAAAGACCGGTGCGCGGAAGCCCGGGATATCGGGCGCAGGGATATTCGTCGAGTGTCTCCTGGCCGAGGGCGTGGACACCATATTCGGTTTTCCGGGCGGAGCGGTCCTTCCCATCTACGACGTGCTCTACGACGAGCCCTTGAACCACGTGCTCGTCCGCCACGAGCAGGGCGCCGTCCACATGGCCGACGGTTACGCCCGCGCCACCGGCAG
>JBHHVK010000111.1:0-7043 GCA_046754205.1 Thermodesulfobacteriota bacterium | reverse complement strand
GACGCGCTGTTCAAGAGGTTCTTCTACCCGAGGATAAGACGCGCCATAACGGACATGGGGATAAAGCCCGGCGAAAGGGTCCTCGACGTGGGGGTGGGCACAGGGCTCTCCCTGCCTGTCTACCCCACCCACTGCAAGATCGTCGGCATCGACCTCTCCCACGAGATGCTCACCAAGGCCGCGGAAAAGATAGACCGCCTGGAGCTCGGCCACATAACCGTCCTCAACATGGACGCCATGAACCTCGCCTTCGAGGACAACTCCTTCGACACGATATTCATCTCCCACGTGGTAAGCGTGGTGCCGGACCCCTACAGGGTCATGGAGGAAGTCCGCCGCGTATGCCGTAAAGACGGACAGGTCGTCATCGTCAACCACTTCAAGAGCAGGAACAAGCTCGTGGAGATGGCCGAGAAGCTCACCAACCCCATCTGCGAGAAGATCGGCTGGCGAAATGACCTCTGTCTCAACGAGTTCCTCGCAAGGAGCGGGCTCCGCATCAAGAAGAAGTACATGCTCAAGAAGCTCGACTTCTGGCACATAGTCATGGCCACGAACGAGAAGTGAGCCGGGCCGGGGAGGAGCCCGCGGGCCGGGGGGGAGTGAGGGGCGAAGTCGATGGCTCAAGGGGTCTTACGGCGGCCATCGGCGGCCATCGGAACACCCGGCCCCGGCATGGAGCGAGTTTTACGTCGGCCCGCCGAATCAGGCGGGCCTTTTTATCATGTATGGAATGGCAGGTCCTTCTTGCACGCCCGGGAAAAAGACCTCAGCGGATACAAGATCCAGCCGATGACCCTCGAGGACCTCGACTCCGTGCTCGCCATAGAACGGTCCTCCTTCCCCGGGCCGTGGACCAGGGCCATGTTCATCGGGGAGCTCCGTAACCCCGTCTCCCACTCCTACACCATGAAGTCCCTCCAAATGGGCAGGCGCGTGGTCACGGCCTACGTCGTCTTCTGGATAGTCCACGGAGAGGCCCACATACTCGACCTCGCCGTGCACCGGGACTTCAGGCGCATGGGGCTCGGGGCGATGCTCCTTAGGGCGGCCCTCGACATCATGCGCGATGGCCTCGTCTACGACGTCTTTCTCGAGGTGAGAAGGTCCAACCACGCGGCCATAAGCCTTTACCGCAAGTTCGGCTTCAAGGAGGGCTTCGAGCGTAAGAACTACTACGGCGACGAGGACGCCATAGTGATGACCCTGAGCCTCTGAGGATCATGAACGCCTCCATACTCTACAACGAAAAGCTCTCCCCCGGGTACTACCGCATGGGAATAAGGTGGCCGGCCAGCTCCGTAGTTCCGGGCCAGTTCGTGATGCTCCGCGTCTGCGAAGGGCTCGACCCGCTCCTCCGCAGGCCCTTCGGCGTATACGACGTCCTCGGCCAGGGCCGGCCGGGCCCGGGCGGCGGCTTCAGCGCCGACGGCATAGACCTGGTCTACAGGGTCGTCGGCAGGGGCACGGCCATCATGAGCGAAAAGAGCGCCGGCGAGCCCGTGGACGTCCTCGGCCCCCTCGGAGTCGGCTTTCCCCCGCCCGACGACCCCGCCCGCGCGGTGCTCGTTGGAGGCGGCATGGGTGTCGTCCCGCTCCACCTCTTCGCGAGGACGCTTCCAGGGGCGGCGCTGCTCTTCGGCACGAGGTCCGCGCGGGAGGCGGCCGTGGCGGACGCCTTCAGCCGCGACCTCAAGCTTGGAAGGCTCGAGATAGTCACCGAGGACGGGAGCTCGGGCAGAAAGGGGCTCGTAACGGACCTGCTCCGCGAGGTCCTCTCCCCCGACTCGGTCGTCTACGCCTGCGGCCCCCCGGCCATGCTCAAGGCCGTGGCCGGGGCCGCGGCCGAAGGGCGGGTCAAGTGCTTCGTCTCGCTCGAGAGGACCATGGCCTGCGGCATAGGGGTGTGCCTCGGCTGCGCCGTCAAGACCTCCGGCAGGCGACGTGAGCTCAAGGCCTACTCCATGGTCTGCTCCGACGGGCCGGTCTTCGACGGCAGGGACATAGACTGGGAGCTGTTCTGATGGGAGGCAACGCTAAAGAGGCGGGAGCCCTCGCCGTCGAGGTCGCAGGGATAAGGCTCAAGAACCCTGTCCTTACGGCCTCGGGGACCTTCGGCTACGGGCTCGAGTTCGCCCGCTTCATGGACCTCGAAAGGCTCGGCGGGGTCGTGGTAAAGGGCCTCTCCCTCAAGCCGAGAGAGGGCAACCCCGCCCCGCGCATAGCGGAGACCCCCTGCGGCATGCTCAACGCCATAGGGCTTCAGAACGTGGGGGTGGAGGCCTTCATAGCCGAAAAGCTCCCGGCCCTCCGCGGATTCGACACGAGGGTCATAGCCAACATCTTCGGCGAGACGGTCGGGGAGTACGCGGAGGTGGCCGCGAGGCTCGAAGGGGCCGACGGGGTGGACGGCCTGGAGGTCAACATATCCTGCCCGAACGTCAAGCGGGGTGGAATAGTATTCGGCACCGACCCCGGCGAGGCGGCAAAGGTCGTGGCGGCGGTCAAGAAGGCCGCCGGAAGGCTGCCGGTCATAACGAAGCTATCGCCGAACGTCACGGACACAGGGCTCATGGCCAGGGCCGTGGAGGAGGCGGGGACGGACGCCGTGAGCCTCATAAACACCATCACCGGCATGGCGGTGGATATTGAAAGGCGCGCCCCCGTGCTCGCCACCGGCACGGGAGGGCTCTCCGGGCCGGCCATAAGGCCCGTGGCCGTGCGCATGGTCTGGGAGGCGGCCCGGGCCGTGAAGGTGCCGGTCATCGGCATGGGCGGCATCGTTACGGCCGCGGACGCCATCGAGTTCATGATAGCCGGGGCGAGCGCGGTGCAGGTGGGCACGGCCAACTTCATCACGCCCGAAGCGGCCGTCAGGGTAGTGGAGGGCATCGAGGCGTACCTCAAGAGGCACGGGGCGACCGCGGCAGAGCTTACGGGGAGCCTGAAGTTCGCTTAGCCTGTAACTAAAAACGGGGCGGCCAGGGCCGCCCCGAAGTCTATCTAACTTTCAACCGCTGAAGGAGGCACCCCCCGCCCCCCACTGCCGCCTTACCCCCTGAACCTGTCCCAGAGCTTCCGCACGATCCCGAGGAATATGGTCGTTACGATGAACCCGGCCATCAGCGACAGGCCGATGCCGTACTTAGGGTGGTGGAATATCGCGCTTATGGACTCGATAAGCCCATCCATAACAGTCGTCCTTTTCGTGAGAATGTCTTTCCGGGATATTCTAACATAATCCGGCCCCATGGGGCCATTTTTTTGGTTCCGGAGCCGGGCGCTTGCACCCTTGCCTCCTACATGCGATACTTAAAAGAAGTCTCCGGTATGCCGATACAAAAGGAGACGGGGCATTTCCTTTCGCCGGGCGCCTGGCCGGGCTCTATTGGTTTGCTTTGCCGCGCTAAAAATGATAATTATCTATAACAGGATTCAACGCTTATGACAGTACACTTCAGGGACTCAAAAAACTTCACCCTCGGGGTGGAGCTCGAACTGCAACTCGTCGACAGGACCACCCTCGAGCTCACGCAGAAGTCCTCAGAGGTGCTCGAGCTCCTGAAGGACCGCGGCAAGTCCTTCAAGCCCGAGCTCATGCTCAGCAACCTCGAGGTCATCAGCCGCGTTTGTCCCGACCTCGGGGCCGCGGAGGCCGACCTGAAGCGGAAGGTCTCCACTGCTATGGAGGCCGCGGCGGCCCGCGACGTCATCCTCTGCTCCGCCTCCACCCACCCCTTCTCCCGCTGGAGGGACCAGAAGGTAACCGACGACCCGAGGTACAGGCGCCTGTTGGAATCCCTTCAGATGGTCGCCCGGAGGTTCAACATCTTCGGCCTCCACGTCCACGTGGGGGTGTCCGGCGGGGACAGGTGCATCTTCATAATGAAAAATCTCCTCTACTACATGCCCCACCTCCTGGCCATCTCCACAAACTCGCCTTTCTGGCAGGGGGAGGACTCGGGGCTCAAGAGCTACAGGACCAAGGTCTTCGAGAGCCTTCCGACGGCCGGGCTCCCCTTTTACTTCCACGACTGGTCGGACTACGCCGGGCTCGTCAGGAACTACCTCGAGACGAATACCATAGAGTCCATCCGCGAGCTCTGGTGGGACATCCGCCCCCACCCGGACTTCGGGACCATAGAGGTGAGGATCTGCGATATCCCCACCACCATAGGGGAGACCATCTCGATAGCGGCCCTCGTCCAGGCGATGGTCGCCCGTTTCAGCGCCGACTACGACGCAGGAGTCGCCTTCGAGCGTCCCCATTCCGCCATAATCAGGGAGAACAAGTGGAGGGCGGCGAGGTACGGCATAGAGGCCGAGTTCATCCTCGAGGACGGCTCGGCCTGCGTCCCGGCGAAAAAGGCCATCGAGATGCTCCTCGATTCGGTGGAGCCCCACGCCCGCGCCTTCGGCTCCACGGAATACCTCAAGGGTATCGCGGACATCCTCGACCGGGGCACCGGGGCCGCCAGACAGCTCGAGGTCTGGAAGGAGACCGGGGACCTCAAGGCCGTGGTCGAGGACGTGCACCGGAGGTTCGCCGAAGACGTGAGAACGCATGAAACCAGCTGGGGCAAAGAGGGCGGGAAGGCCGGCGGGGCGGGGGGCTGCGGATGAAGGGCATGGTATCCGCCGGACACGAACTTACCGCCTCCACGGGGGTGGAGATATTGAAGGCCGGGGGCAACGCCTTTGACGCGGCGGTTGCCGCCTGCTTTACGGCCTTTGTCTGCGAGTCGGTGCTCACGAGCCCCGGGGGGGGCGGGTTCTTCATGGCCCGCACCTCTGACGGCGGGACCACCCTCTATGACTTCTTCACCGAGGTCCCGGGACGCGGGGCGGGCCTCGAAAAAGACGGCGTGAACTTCCACTCCGTCAGGATACACTTCGTGGACTCCTGGCAGGAGCTCCACATCGGCCAGGGTTCGGCGGCGGTGCCGGGATGCATGGCGGGCCTGGCCGAGGTCCACAGGAGGCACTGCACCATGCCCCTTGGCGATCTCCTCGCCCAGGCCGTCGGGCACGCGAAGGATGGCGTGAGGCTCAGCCGCTACCAGGCCGACTTCAACAGGATACTCGCCCCCATGCTCACCGTCAGCGAGGAGTCGAGGGCCGTGTACGCCCCCGGGGGCCGGTTCCTCGAGGAAGGGGACACCATAAAGAACCCGGCCATGGCCGACGCCTTCGATTATCTCGCCAGAGAGGGGCTGGAGAGGTTCTACGACGGGGATATCGGAAAGATGGTCATAGAGGGCTTCGGCCGGAGTGGCTACATAACGGAAAGGGATCTGCTGGAGTACAGCGTCGAGCGGAGAGACCCACTTGCCGTAGCATACCGCGGCAACACCATATTCACCAACCCGCCCCCATCGGCCGGCGGCTGCCTGGTGGCCTTCGCCTTGAAGCTCATCGAGGCCTATGACCTCCGGCCCATGGGCTTCGGAAGCCGGCACGCCCTCGTGCTCCTCGGAGAGGTGATGAGGGTCGTGGGCGAGGCCCGCCGTGAGGACTTCAACCGCCGCATATACGAGCCCGGCATGGCCACGGAGTTCCTCTCGCCCGAGAGGGTCGCACTCTACGGTGAGCGCCTGGCCCTGCTGGAACGGGGCATGGAGCCGGCAAGCCCCGAGGGGATGGAGGCGGCGGCCGCCGGGGGGCCGGGGGAGACCGGGTCCACCACCCACATAAGCGTCATGGACGGCCAGGGGGCGGCGGCGAGCGTTACCACCACCACGGGCATCGGGTGCGGGCACATGATTCCTGGCACCGGCATCATGATGAACAACATGCTCGGCGAGGAGGACGTAAACCCCATCGGTTTCCACGCCCAGCCCCCGGGGGTGAGGATGAGTTCCATGATGGCGCCGACCGTGGTGGCCAGGGACGGCCGTCCGGTGATAGTCACGGGCACCGGGGGGTCGAAGCGGATACGGGACGCCCTCTTGCAGGTACTCGTAAATCTTATCGACCACGGCCTCGATGTTGACGAGGCCGTGAACCTGCCGAGGGTCCACCTCGACGACCGGGGGGTCATGCACGTCGAGGAGGGCTTCGACGCCGCGGCGCTCGCCTCCCTCGAAGGGTCCGGGGCCAGGCTCAAGAGGTGGGATACCAGGCACATGTTCTTCGGCGGGGTGCATACGGTGGTCGCCTCGGACGGCGGTTTCGCCGGGGCCGGGGACAGGAGGCGCGGAGGAGCTACATATGAGTGGGGTTAAAGGTTCTAAGATGGACGCTGCGGTCGCCGGCCCGTCCGATCTGCTCGGCGAGATCTCCCGCATCTGCGACGCCTTGAGGGAGAGGCTGATAAAGTTCCGGCGGGATATCCACTCCAACCCCGAGCTCTCGGGCGAGGAGAAGAACACCAGCGCCTTCGTCGCCGGGGTCCTAGAGGACAACGACATCGAAACGAGGCGGGAGGTGGGGGGGCACGGCGTGGTGGGGCTCTTAAGGGGCGGCGGGCCCGGTCCGACCATAGCCTTCCGCGCGGACATGGACGCGCTGCCCATAGCCGACACGAAGGACGTCGATTACGCCTCCACCGTGCCGGGGGTGATGCACGCCTGCGGGCACGACGTCCACACCTCCGTGCTCATGGGCGCGGCGGTGGTGCTGGCCGGCATCCGCGAGCGGCTGAAGGGGAACGTCAAGTTCATCTTCCAGCCCTCGGAGGAGAGAAGCGTCACCGGGGCCAAGTTGATGATAGAGGACGGGGTGCTCGACGACCCGGCGCCCTCGGCCATCGTGGCGCTCCACTGTTTTCCCGAGCTCCCCGTCGGCACCATCGGGCACAAGTCCGGCGTCATGACCGCCTCGGCGGACCGCTTCAAGATAACCATAAAGGGCAGGAGCGGACACGCCTCGCGTCCCCACCAGACCGTGGACGCCGTGCTCCTCGCCGCCCTCGCCATAAACGCCATCCACCACATCGTCAGCCGCCGTACCGACCCGCTGCACCACGCCGTCATCTCCATAGGCACCATCTGCGGCGGCGACGCCCCGAACATCATAGCCGACACCGTGGTGATGGAGGGCAC
>JBHHVK010000110.1:0-7072 GCA_046754205.1 Thermodesulfobacteriota bacterium | reverse complement strand
TCCCGCCCCGGCCGCCTGGTTTCAAAGGGGTCACCCTTTCTCCTTTACGGCGTGGCCCCCGAACTCGCGGCGGAGCGCGGCGAGGACCTTCTCGGCGAAGGACTCATCCTGGCGGGAGCGGAAACGCCTGAAGAGCGACTCCGTGATGACCGGCATGGACACGCCGCGATCGACGGCCTCCTTCACCGTCCACCTCCCCTCGCCCGAGTCCTCCACGTAGCCGGTGATTTCGGCGAGGGCCGGGTCCCTGGCAAAGGCCGCCTCAAGGAGCTCGAGGAGCCAGGAGCGGATGACGCTGCCCCGGTTCCAGAGCCTGGAGAGCTCGGAGAGGTCGAGCCCGTCGCCGTAGGGCGAACTCTTCAGGAGATCGAAGCCCTCGCCGTAGGCCTCCATCATGGCGTACTCTATGCCGTTGTGGACCATCTTTACGAAGTGCCCGGCGCCGGCCGGGCCGCAGTACATATAGCCACCGGGGGGGGCGAGGGTCCGGAATATCGGTTCGAGGTAGTCGAAGGTCCCGCGGTCGCCTCCGACCATCAGGCAGTACCCCTCGGCGAGCCCCCAGATGCCGCCGCTCACGCCCGCATCCACGTACCCGATGCCCGCGCCCTTGAGCCCGTCGGCCCTTCGGAGGTCATCCCTGTAAAAGGAGTTGCCCCCGTCGATTATTATGTCGCCTTCGGAGAGGTATCCCCTGAGCTCGTCTACGACCCTGTCCACCGGGTCGCCCGCTGGTATCATGAGCCAGATGACCCTCGGGGAGGGGAGGACCTCGGCGAGCCCCTTGAGGCTGCAGGTCGCCTCTATGCCGTGGCCCTTCGCCTCTTCGACCCTGTCAGGGGTCTTGTTGTAGCCCGTAACCTCGTGGCCGCCCTCGGCTATGCGCCGCGCCATGTTGAGGCCCATGCGGCCCAGGCCCACCATGCCTATCTTCATAACAACCTCCAAAGGTTCGCCGGCCGACGGTCGGCCGGTCAGCCCTTGATACGGGTTTTGGCGAGGGCCTCTTTGATCACGCCTTCGGCCCCGGAGAGCGTGGAGGAGGTAGCCTCCGTAAGGTGCAGCAGCGCCACCGGAAGGCCCTTCGAGTCCAGGGCCTCCATGTCGCCGAAGCCCTGGGAGAGCTCGAGGGTGGAAAAGCCGAAGCGGCTCTCGGGGATCTCTATCTCGCTCGCCGTGTCGTGGGTTATCATGAGGAAGACCCCGGTCTTTGGCCCCCCCTTGTGAATCTGTCCGGTGGAGTGGAGATACCTCGGACCGTAGCCGAACTGTACCGCCGCCCCGGTGGCGTCCCTCAGCGCGCGGCGTATCTCCGTAAGGTGCGGGTCCAGAGACCTGTCGAAGGGGTTGACGTAGGCGAGGACCCCGACGTAGCCGCCGGGGCCGGCCAGCGAAAGGAATTCGCCCATGGCCCCGGTGACGTCCCCGTCCCTCATGGCCGCCCCGCCCTTGAGCCTCTCGGCCGCCGCCGGGCCGATGGAAAGGGTCATGCCGTCGCCTTCGATGGCGGCCCCGGGTGGAACAGGCGCACCGGCCCCGGCTTCCTCGCCCCCTTCGCCGCCCGCCCTGTCAAGGAGCCCCAGGGTGAGCCTCTTGGCGACCTCCACGTCCGGCTGGTCGAAGGGGTTTATGCCGAGAACGGCCCCGGCCGCCGCCGTGGCTATCTCCCAGCGGAGGAACTCTCCGCCGAGCTCATGAAGGTCGCCCACCGTGAGCCTGATGACCGGGTGTCCGGCCTCGCGGAGCCCGTCGAGCCCTGCGGCCACTTCCGGGTCCGGCCCGCCCGAGCATATGTATATGAAGACCCTGTCGTCGCCGTAGTCCCCGGGCGCGCCCATGGGCTCGCCGGTAATGGGCACGAGCCCCTTGCCCTCCTTGCCGGTGGACTCGGCTATGAGCTGCTCTATCCAGATGCCGAAGGCGGCGAGCTCCGGAGAGAGGAAGAAGGTGAGCTTGTCGCGGCCCGACCTTCCGAGGGCGCCGAGCACGGCCCCGAGCCTTACCGCCGGGTCGTCGGCGGCCCTCGTCCCGGGCACGGCGGCCTCCTCCACGCACGCGGCGTGGTACAGGAGCCTGGAGATGTCCACGCCCGCTACTGCCGCGGGCACGAGGCCGAAGCAGGAGAGCGCCGAGAACCTGCCGCCTATGTCCGGTGGGTTGGTGAACAGACGGCGGAAGCCGTATTTGCGGGAAAAGCCCTCGAGCGGGGTCCCGGGGTCGGTTATGGCTATGAAGCCCTGCCCGGCGTCGTCTCCCACCTCGGCCTTGAGGAGGTGATAGAAGTACTCGAAGAGGCTCAAGGGCTCTATGGTGGACCCGGACTTGCTCGATACTATGAAGAGCGTATTCCTGAGCTTAATCCTCCCGGCCACCTCCCGGACCGCGTCCGGGTCGGTGGAGTCGAGGACGGTGAGCCTCGGGTAACCCTTTACCGGGCCCAGGGTCTCGGCCAGGACCAGGGGGGCGAGGCTGGAGCCCCCCATGCCGAGGAGCACGGCGTCGGTAAAGAGCTCGCCCTTGACTTCCGCGGCGAATGCCTTAATGGCCTCCACGTTGGCGGACATGGTCTGGGGAAGGGCCAGCCAGCCGAGGGCGTTTTTTATCAGTTCCCTGTCCCCAGGGGTCTTCTTCCAGAGCGTCGGGTCCTTCTCCCAGAGGCGCTCGATGAAGTTCTCGGCGTCGAGCCTCCCTACCGCCTCGTCGGCCGCGTCGGCCAGGTCGCCGAGGTCCATCTCCATGGCCTCCGCTCCCCCGGCCCGTAGCGCCCCGGCCTTCTCCTCTATGCCGGCCAGCAGCTGGGCGAAGCCGTCCTCGAAGCCTTTTATCCCCTCCCTTTCAAGCGTTGCGGTAACATCGTCGTAGCTGACGCCGAGGTCCTCGAGCTCCCGTACGACCCAGTCCGCCTCGTCGAGCCCCTGCTCGAGGGTCGCGGAGACCTGTCCGTGGTCCTCGAAGGCGTGGAGCGTGGCCAGAGGCATGGTGTTTACGGTATCGGGGGCGATGAGCTCCTCGACGTACTTTATGTCGCTGTACCGGGGGTTCTTGGTGCTCGTGGAGGCCCAGAGGAGCCTCTGGGGACGCGCGCCCGCGGCCCTGAGGTCCGCGAACCTGTCGGAGGAGAAGACCCGGCCGTGCCTTACGTAGGCGAGCTTGGCGCCCGCCACGGCGACGCGGCCTTCGAGGGCGTGGAGCCGGGCCTTCTCGTCGTTCGATCCCGCTTTGGCGGCCCTCTCGTCGAGGAGCCCGTCCACGAGCGTATCGACACGGCTTACGAAAAAGCTCGCCACGGAGAATATGCCGTCCAGCGGCTTTGACTCCTTTGCCCTCCTCTCAAGGGCCCCCACGTAGGCCCAGGCCACCTCCTCGTAGCGTTTGACCGAAAAGAGGAGCGTTACGTTGATATTGAAGCCCTCGTAGACGAGCTCCTCCACGGCCCGGAGGCCTGCCTCCGTGCCCGGTATCTTTATCATCACGTTGGGCATGTCTACGATGTCCCGGAGGTGGTGCGCCTCGGCGATGCTCCCCTCGGCGTCGTGGGCGAGCCCGGGGTTGACCTCTATGGATACGTACCCGTCCGCCCCCCCGGTCCTCTCGAAGACCGGGAGGAGGGCGCGTGCGGCGAGCCTTATGTCATCGGTGGTGAGCGTGGTGAGTATCTCCTCGCCGGTCTTGCCCTCGCCCATGAGGCGTTCGATGTCCGGGTCGTACTCCTCGGCCCCGGAGATGGCCTTTTCGAATATGACCGGGTTGGAAGTCATGCCCGAAAGCCCGTAGTCCCGTATCATCCTGTCGAGCTCCCCCGAGGTGATAAGGGACCTGCGGATATTGTCGTACCAGACGCTCTGGCCGAATTCGCTAAGCTCTTTCAGGGGATTCATTTCAGGGGCTCTCCTTTAAGGGAATTTGACGGGCGCTCCGCAGGCAAGCGCGGCGGTCGGCCCGCATATCGAGAAGGCCGGGAAAAGGACATGGTCGTTTCCGGCTAAGTATAGCAGACGGGGTGTGGACTATCAAGAAAGGGTGCGAAGCCAGGGCCGATGGACGGGGATTTACCCCGCTCGGGGTTTAGAGCCCGTCGAGGAGCAGGCCCTTGGACCTGTTTATGATCTCCAGCGCCCTGGAGGCCACGACCTCGGCGGTGACGCCGAACTTCTCATAGATGACCTTGTACGGCGCCGAGGCGCCGAAGTGGTCTACCCCCACGACCTCTCCCAGGTCCCCCACGTACCTGTGCCAGCCCTGGGTGCAGCCCGCCTCCACGGCTATCCTGAGCCTGGTGGCGGGCGGCAGGACGGAGTCTCTGTACCCGGCGTCCTGGGCGTCGAAGAGCTCCCAGCTCGGCATGCTCACCACCCTCGCCCTCACCCCCCTTGCCGCGAGCTCATCGAAGGCGTCGAGCGCGATGTGGACCTCCGAGCCCGTGGCGATGAGTATCACCTCGGGCTCGCCCTCGTCCGGGTCTACGAGGACGTAGGCCCCACGGGCGACCCCTTCGGCCGGGGCGTACCTGGTCCTGTCGAGGACCGGGACCTTCTGCCTGGTAAGGGCCAGGGCGACGGGGCCGCTTTCGTGGGTAAGGGCTACCCGCCACGCCACGGCGGTCTCGCCTGCGTCCGCCGGGCGTATTACCGTAAGGTTGGGTACGGCGCGGAGGGCGGCGAGCTGCTCTATGGGCTGGTGCGTGGGGCCGTCCTCTCCGAGGCCTATGGAGTCGTGGGTGAATACGTATACGGTCTGGAGCCCCATGAGGGCGGCGAGCCTCACCGGGGGCCTCATGTAGTCCGAGAATATGAGGAACGTCCCGCCGTAGGGCACGAGCGTCCCGGACAGCGCCATGCCGTTCATCACGGAGCCCATGGCGTGCTCTCGCACGCCGAAGTGGAGGTTCCGCCCGGCATGTTCGGGCGTAAAGCTCGGCAGGTCCTTGAGGGCGGTGTTGTTCGAAGGGGCGAGGTCGGCGGAGCCCCCTATGAGGAAGGGCGCCTTCGGGGCCACGGCGTTCAGGACCTTGCCCGAGGCGCTCCGGGTGGCCATGGGGCCGTCCGAGGCGCTGAAAGAGGGGACGGACCCCTGCCAGCCCGTGTCCCTCCTTCCGTCGAGCAGGGCCGTAAGCTCCCCGTGAAGCTCGGGAAACTCCTCGGCGTAGGCGGCCAGCCTCCCCTTCCACTCCTCTTCGAGGGTCCGGCCCTCGGCGAGGGACTTGCGGTACTCTGCGAGGGCCTCGGGGGGGACGTAAAAATCGGGCTCGAGGGGCCAGCCGAGCCTCTCCTTGGTCACCCTCACCTCGTCGGCCCCGAGGGGCGCGCCGTGTACGTCGGCGGTGTCCTGCTTGCCGGGGCTTCCGAAGCCTATGTTGGTGCGGGCGATAATCAGGGACGGCCGGGTCTTCTCCTCCACGGCCGAGGCGATGGAGGCGGCTATGCCGTCGAGGTCCAGCCCCCCGACCTTCTGTA
Source organism: Thermodesulfobacteriota bacterium (assembly GCA_046754205.1). GTDB lineage: Bacteria > Desulfobacterota > GWC2-55-46 > GWC2-55-46 > JBHHVK01 > JBHHVK01. Next base: position 1,619 of record JBHHVK010000110.1, on the reverse strand, counting down.
CGTGCCAGCCGAGGGCGGTGAAGCGCCCCCCCACGTCCTCGGTGAAGGCGAGGTCGGTGGAGCCCTCTATGGTTATCTTGTTGTCCGAATAAAGGTATACGAGGTTTCCGAGCCCGAGGTGCCCGGCGAGCGAAGCGGCCTCGTTGCTGACGCCCTCCATCAGGTCTCCGTCGCTGGTGATGGCGAAGACGCGGTAATCGAAGAGCTCGTGTCCGGGCCTGTTGTACCTATCGGCCATGTACCTCTGGGCGATGGCCATGCCCACGCCGTTGGCGAAGCCCTGGCCCAGCGGGCCCGTGGTCGTCTCTATGCCCAGGGCGGGGTTGTACTCGGGGTGTCCAGGGGTCTTGCTCCCGAACTGGCGGAAGTGCTTCAGGTCTTCGAGGGAAATCCCGTATCCGACGAGATGCAGGAGCGAGTAGAGGAGCATGGAGCCGTGGCCGGCGGAGAGGACGAAACGGTCGCGATCGGGCCAGAGCGGGCCCGCCGGGTTGTGCCTCAGAAAACGCGTCCAGAGGACGTGGGCCATGGGCGCGTCCCCCATGGGCATCCCCGGGTGCCCGGATTGTGCCTTCTCCACCGCGTCTACGGCGAGAAACCTCAGTGTGTTTATGCAGAGCTCATCAATGGCGCCGAAAGGACTGATGGCTTGTTTCTTCATCGGACTATGGACCCCTTAAGCGTTATTTCCCTGCGTTATGATTCCCGGATATTTCACCGCCACCGTCAGCCCCCTTCATCCCGCCCCCCTTGCCCCCCTTGCCCCTCCTGCCCCCCCTCATCCCACTGCCCCGGCCCGCCTTGCTCCGCGCCGGGGCGGTAGTCCGGGACTATCATGCCCCCGGACATGAGTACCTTGAAGGCGTCCTCGACGCTCATCTCCAGGGGAACTGTGTCCTCCTCCCTGGCGATGATGTAGAAGCCGGAGGTGGGGTTGGGGGTGGTCGGCATGAATATGCTCATCATCCCCCGGGAGGTCCTGTCGAGCAGCTCGCCCCTCGCCCTGCCGGTGACGAACCCCATGGAGTAGACGCCCTTCCTGGGGAACTGCACGAGCACCACCTTGCGGAAGCCCTCATGGTCCTTGGCGAAGAAGGTCTCCATGAGCTGCTTGGTGGATTTATAGACCACGCTCACGATGGGGACCCTGGCCATGAGGTTCTCGGTAAGCCTCAAGAGCCTCTCGCCCAGGATGTTGGCCGTAAGGACCCCTACGATGAAGACGCCGAGCACCGTGAAGACGATCCCCTGGCCGGGGATGTGGAAGGGCAGGTAGGTGTCAGGCCTCAGAAAACGCGGCAGGACGTTGACGGTGCTGTCCATGAAGCCCACAATGAGGGCCAGCACATAGATGGTAATGTACAGGGGCACCACCACGAGGAGCCCCGTTATGAAGTACCCCTTGAAACCCCTGTTCATACACAGCCGGCTATTTCGGCGCTGATTTCCCTTATGGAGTTTTCTCCGTCCACGTAGACGAGGACGGGCCTTGCGGCCGCCGCCTCGGCCTCTTCGCAGTCCGAGTAGCTCGCGATTATGACGAGGTCGCCGCTCCCGGCGAGGTGCGCCGCCGCGCCGTTCACGGAGATGGTCCCGCTCCCCCTCGGGGCGGTTATGGC
>JBHHVK010000109.1:0-7132 GCA_046754205.1 Thermodesulfobacteriota bacterium | reverse complement strand
CCCCCGACAGGGTGGTTAACAGCCACCTGCTCTGCCAGCTGAGCTACCCGGGAATGGAACTGGCCTTTGTCCGGTTAAAGGCGCCGCCGGAAGGCACACAAAGATTGTCAATATTATATTTTTTTCGCCCTCAAGTCAAGAGTTTTAAGCCACCCTTCCACGGAATGGACCCTGCCCGAGCCCGGCGGCCCGCGCGAAAGGGGCCGTAGTCGGGCCTATCCGTCTTCACCCGCCAGGCCACGGCTTGCCGGGCGGACGGCGGTCCTCTCCGGGCCTCTAATGCGCAAATATTTAATGGTTTTTTCTCCCGGGTCCATCTGGTATAATAAAAAATTGCCGAGGCCCCTCATGGGCCGGATAACCCCTTAAATTTCCCAGTTCCGTACCGGACCGGCCATGCCACCGTGGAAGAGAATATAAAGACCGTAGAGACCGAAGATAGGGATATTTCCCTCGACAGAGCAGTCACCGGGGCCTCGGCCCTCGCGCCCGGCGGGGAGCTAAAGGTCGCCGGACTTGTCGGCTCGGCCCGGGCCTATCTCCTGGCCAGGGTCTTCAGGGCCGCGGCCAGGCCCATGCTCGTGGTGCTCCCCACCGACGAGGCGGCCGAAGAGTTCGCCTCCGACCTCCTCTTCTTCCTCAAGGCGCAGCAGGTGCGCCCCTTTCCCTCCACCGAGGTCCTCCCCTTCGAGCTCGCCCCGCCCCACCCTGAGATCGCCGCCTCCAGGGTCGAGCTCCTCTTCAGGCTCACCGGCCCGTCCGATGCGGCGCCCTTTATTTGCGTAACCTCCGCCCCCAACCTGATGCAAAGGGTCCCGCCGAGGCGGACCCTGGAGACCTCGACCGTCACGCTCGAAAGGGGAGGGGAGTACCCGAGAGAGGGGCTCCTCGGCCGCCTCCGCGAGATGGGTTACGCCACCATGACGATGGTGGAGGAGAGGGGTGAGGTCTCCACGAGGGGAGGCATCCTCGACATATTCCCACCCATGGAGGCCAACCCTCTGAGGGTAGAGTTCTTCGGCGACGAGGTCGAAAGGATGAGGACCTTCGACATCTCGGACCAGAGGTCGCTGGCCGACGTTGAGAGGACGGTTATCCTGCCGGCCGGGGAGACCCTCTTTACCAGAGAGGCCCGGCTCCTGGCGCGCTCCAGGCTCATGGAGAGGGCCGACGAGCTCGAGCTCGGCAGGGACGAGTGGGAGGGCCTCTCCGACAGGCTCAGGGAAGGGGTATGGACTCAGGAGATGTACGGCCTCCTCCCCCTCTTCTACGAGGAAGCCGGCTCGCTCTTCGACTATCTCCCCGCGGGGGCGCTCCTTTCCGTGGTCGACCCCGCCGCGGTCGACGACGAGCTCCGCGGATTTGAAAGGTCCGTCGATGCCTCGGCCGCCCGCCTCCTGGAAAAGAAAAGGTTCTTCGTCGAACCCTCGGCCATGTACCTTTCCAGTGAAGAGGTGGCCTCAGGGCTCGGGGGTTGGCCGGTCGTCTCTCTCGACTCCCTCGGGGCCGGGCCGGGGGCCGTGCGCATCGCCTGCAGCTCCAACCTGGACCTCGCAGGTGAGATGAGGGTCAATAGAAAAAAAGACGAGCCCTTCGCCCCGCTGGCAGCGAGGATAAGGGGGTGGCTCGACGAGGGGACGAGCGTCGTGGTGACCGCCACCAACCGGGGCGCCGCCGAGCGGACCGTGGAGCTGCTCGATGGCTACGGGCTCAGGGCCGATGTAAAGAGCGGCCGAGGCCTCCTGGACGGGAGGGGGGCCTCTTCCGGGGGCCTTACGGTGGCTACGGGCGCGCTGGCCAGGGGCTTTCGCCTGCCCACGGAGCTCCTGGCCGTGGTCGCCGAGGAGGAGGTCTTCGGCGCCAGGGTCAAGAGGCGGCCCCCGCCGTCGAGGAAGCTCGAAAGCTTCCTCACCCAGCTCCAGGACCTCAAGGAGGGCGATTACATCGTCCACTCCCAGCACGGCATAGGGCTGTACCGGGGCCTCAAGAGGCTGGAGGTGGACGGGGTGGCCAACGACTTCCTGCTCCTCGAGTACCATGGGGGGGACAAGCTCTACCTGCCGGTGTCTCGGATGGACCTCGTGGCCAAGTACAGGGGCGTGGAGGGCGCCTCGGCCGGGCTCGACAGGCTCGGCGGCACTGGCTGGGCGAGGACGAAGAAACGGGTGAGAAAGTCCGTCGAGAGGCTCGCCGGAGAGCTCCTGAAGCTCTACGCCGAGCGCCTGGCGGCCGAGGGGCACGCCTTCAGCCCCCCGGGCCATCTCTTCGACGAGTTCGAGGCCTCCTTCGAGTACGAGGAAACGCCGGACCAGGCCCGCGCCATAGAGGAGACCATGGCCGATATGGACGGCGCCCGGCCCATGGACAGGCTCATATGCGGGGATGTGGGCTACGGCAAGACCGAGGTCGCCATGCGCGCCGCCTTCAGGGCCGTTCTCGACGGGAAGCAGGTGGCGGTGCTCGTCCCCACGACGGTACTCGCCCAGCAGCACTACGCCACGTTCACCGACCGCTTCGCCCCCTACCCGGTGGTCGTGGAGGTCCTGAGCCGCTTCCGGTCGCGCAAGGAGCAGGCGGACGTGGTCCAGAGGCTCGCCTCCGGCGGCGTGGACATGGTCATAGGCACCCACAGGCTCCTGAGCCGCGACGTCGGGTTCAAGGACCTGGGACTCGCCGTCATAGACGAGGAGCACCGCTTCGGGGTGGCCAACAAGGAACGGCTCAAGCATTTGAAGAAGAAGGTCGCCGTGCTGACCCTTACGGCGACACCGATACCGAGAACGCTCAACATGGCCATGGCGAGCATCAGGGAGATGAGCATCATAAGCACCCCCCCCGAGGACCGGCTCGCCATAAAGACGAGGGTGATAAGGTTCAACGACGAGGCGATAGCCGAGGCCATAGCCAGGGAATTGAAGCGCGGCGGGCAGGTCTTCTTCGTGCACAACAGGATCAACTCCATCGGGGCGATGGCCGAGTTCCTCGGCCGCGTCGCGCCCGGGGCGCGCGTGGCCGTGGCCCACGGGCGGATGAAGGAGAGCGAGCTGGAGCGTAAGATGGTCGGTTTCGTAAGCGGCGACTACGACATACTCCTGTCTACCTCGATAATAGAGTCGGGCCTCGACATCCCCACGGCCAACACCATCATCATAAACCGCGCCGACAGGTTCGGGCTCGCGGACCTCTACCAGTTGAGGGGGCGGGTGGGTAGAAGCAGCCACCGCGCCTACGCGTACTTCATAACGCCGGAGCCGGCGCGTCTCACCGACGAGGCGAGAAGGCGTATCGAGGTCCTCACCGAGCTCGGAGAGCCGGGCAGCGGGTTCAAGATAGCCTCCCATGACCTGGAGATACGGGGCGCCGGGGAGCTCCTCGGCACCTCCCAGTCCGGCCGTATAGCCGAGGTGGGTTTCGACATGTACGTCCGGCTCCTCGAGGAGGCGGTAAGGGAGCTTCGGGGAGAGGAGGTCACCGAGGAGTTCACCCCGGAGATCAACCTCCGCGTCTCCCAGTACATACCCGAGGAGTACGTCCCCGACACCCGCCAGAGGCTCGGGTTCTACAAGCGCATCGCCTCGGCGGCCACGGCCGGTGAGATGGCCGCGATAGCCGATGAGCTGGCCGACCGTTACGGCGAGCCCCCGGGGCTCGTGGAAAACCTCCTGGAGACCGCCGGGTTGAAGCTCACGCTCAAGAAGATGCGGGTCCGCGAGCTTGCCCAGAAGGGCACGCGCCTGTACCTCGCCTTCGCCGACAACCCTGACAGGGAGGCCGCCGCGAGGATTGTCTCCAACGCGGTCTCGCTCATGGAGGCGGAGCCCGGGAGGTACAGGGTGACCCCGGACTCCCGCTTCGTGGTCTTTATGGGCCCCGAGCCCGAAAGAGGCCCCATCGAGGAGACGAGATACATATTGAAAGAGCTGTCCGCCGGGTGTTATATTTGAAGGATTGGATCTTACGGCCTTAGACCCTTCGGTGCCGATGAAACGAAGCGCGTTAAAAAGGTTGACCCTGGCGGTCCTTCTCTGCCTGGTCCTGGGCGCGGCCCCGGTGCTCTCCGGGTGTTCCAGGGCCCCCGAGACCGGGGGTCAGGAAAAGACGGTCGCAAGGGTGGGCCACCGGGCCATAACCGAAAGCGACTACCGCGCGGCGGTAAAGCAGACCCTCGGCGACGTGGTGGTCGCCTCCCGGGCGGGCGGCGCCGAGGGGGTGGAAGACGCGGGGGTGAGCGGGGAGGAGTACGAGGCGCTCAAGCGCGACCTGCTGAACCAGCTCATCGAGGAGGAGCTTATCCTCCTCGAAGCCGAACGCCTCGGCGTGGACGTCACCGACGGGGAGGTCTCCGAAGATATATCGGCGATAAAGGCGGAGCACGTGGACGGCTCGTTCAAGGGTATGATACGGACCAGCTACGGGTCCACGGACGCCTGGAGGAAGGCCGTCAGGAGAAAACTCCTCCTGAAGAAGACGATCGAAAGGGTGGTTGGCTCGGCCGTGTCGGTCACCGACGAGGAAGTACGGGCCTACTACGACGGGAACCCCGGGGAGTTCGACGTACCGGAGATGGTCCGCGCCAGGATGATAGTCGTGGCGGACGAGGCACAGGCCGAAAAGATCCGTTCCGCGCTTACGCCCGACGGCTTCGCCACCATCGCGGCGAAGGTCTCTCTCAGCCCAGAGGCCGCCCGTGGGGGCGATCTCGGGTTCTTCGCCCGCGGGGATATGCCCAGGGAGTTCGAGGAGACGGTCTTCGCCCTCGAGCCCGGGGACATAAGCGGCGTGGTCAAGACCGATTACGGCTACCACATATTCCTGGTGGTGGAGAAGAGCCCCCCGGGCAGGCTCTCCTTCGAGGAGGCCGCCGATACCATCAGGCAAGGGCTCTTCAGGCAGCGGGCCGAGGAGGGCCTCGACCGTTGGGTCACTTCGCTGAAGAAGAAGACACGCATCACCGTGAACGAGGGGCTTCTATGAGATTGGTAAGGCTCGGGCGTTTCATCGGCGTCCTTATATTCGCGGTCCTGACGCTCCTTCCGGCCGCCTCCGGCGCCGAGGTCGTAGACAGGGTCGTCGCCGTCATAAACGACAGCATAATCACGCTCTCCGAGCTGAACGCGGCCGCCGCCATAGTCGGCGACAAGCTCAAGAAGGAAGGTGAGGCGGAGGCGCCGGGTATAGAGGAGCTGAGGCCCAGGGTGCTCGAGGACCTCGTGGAGCAGAAGCTCGTAAAGCAGGCCTCGGACAAGGCCGGCATTGACGTGAGCGACCGCGAGATAGACAACGCCATAGACGACATAAAGCGGCAGAACCGCCACATGAACCAGGAACAGCTCATGCTGGCGCTGGCCCGGAGCGGCCTGACCTATCGTGAGTACCGCGAGCAATTGAAAGAGCAGATCCGCGAGGTCAAGTTCATGAACATGGAGTTCCGCTCGAAGATATCCGTTCAGGACGAGGACATCGAGAACTACTACCGCCAGAACATTGACGACTATTACGAGGCCCCGAAGTACAGGATAAGCTGCATAGTCATATCCCCGGACGACCGCTCGCTCATGGGAAAGAAGATAGAGGTGGTAAGGGAGGGGCTCGCCGAGGGGCGTGACTTCGCCGAGCTCGCCAGGCTCTACTCCGACGGGCCCAACGCCGGCGGCGGCGGGGACCTCGGGCGCCTCAGGTCCGGGGAGCTCGACCCCGAGATAGAGAGGACCGCCCTGGCCCTGGGGCCCGGCCAGGTGAGCGAGCCGCTCGAAAGGCCGGAGGGCACGTATATCATCAAGCTCAACGAGGGCCTGAGGGCCGACCCCATACCGCTTGAGCGGGTGCGCGGGGTCATAAGGGAGATGCTCTTCAGCAAGGCCATGGAGGACAGGTTCAACTTCTGGCTGGGCGAGCAGAAAAAGCAGGCCCACATAGAGATAAGGTTTTGAGCCGCTCCGGCCCGGGCCCCGGGCCCAGGATAGCCATAACCATGGGAGACCCCGTGGGCGTAGGGCCGGAGATCATCCTGAAGGCCCTCGGGGACGGGAGGGTCAGGAGGGCGGCCCGGCCCGTCGTCATCGGCGACGTGAACGTGCTCGGAGACGTGGCCCGAAGGCTCGGCCTGAAGCCCCCCCCCCGGGGGTCCGTTGTGGAGGTCTCCGCACTCGACCCGGAGGGCCTCGCGCCGGGGGCGCCGACCGAGGCGTCGTCTGCGGCGATGATAGGGTATATCGAGCGGGCGGTCGGGTTCGTCCTCTCAGGCGAGGCCGACGCCGTCGTAACGGCCCCCATAAGCAAGGCCGCGGCCCGGGTGGCCGGTTTTTCCTTCCCCGGCCACACCGAGTTCCTGGCCCACCTTACCGGGACCCGCGACTTCGTGATGATGCTCGGTGGGGCGGAGAGGCGCGACCTCAAGGTGGCGCTCACCACGATCCACGTCCCTTTGAGCGAGGTGCCCCGGCTCGTGACTCCTTCGAGGGTATACCGGACTATCAGGATAACCGACGAGGCCTTCAGAAGGGACTTCGGCGTCAGGGCCCCGAGGATAGCCGTGGCCGGCCTCAACCCACACGCCGGGGAGGGGGGGCTCTTCGGCGACGAGGACAGAAAAAAGATAGCCCCGGCCGTGAGGAGGGCGGTGCGCGAGGGCATAGACGCCGCGGGGCCGCTCCCGGCGGACACGGTCTTCTACAGGGCCGCCGTAAGGCATGACTTCGACGTGGTCGTGGCCATGTACCACGACCAGGGGCTCGGGCCGCTTAAGCTCCTTCACTTCGACGACGGCGTGAACGTAACCCTCGGGCTCCCCATCATACGCACCTCCGTGGACCACGGCACGGCCTACGACATCGCATGGACCGGGAAGGCCTCCGCCGAATCGATGGTCTCGGCCATTCGGATGGCCGCCGGCATGGCCAGGCGGAGGAAGGGCTTGTAGCTGACCTGGTTTCCAAGGGAAATGGACCGTGACACCCTCGTTAAGACACTAAAGAATTTGCGGTCATATGAAAGGATAGGACCGTCCACCTGACGGGCTTGAAATCAGGAGCGCCGCTTTTAAAAAGGGTCAAAAATAAAAGGGTTCAAAACAAGATTTCCCTCTCCCCGCGGGGGAGAGGGTTAGGGTGAGGGGGACAGGGGGCTACGGGGC
>JBHHVK010000108.1:0-7189 GCA_046754205.1 Thermodesulfobacteriota bacterium | reverse complement strand
GTGAAGTTCAAGCCCAACGCCTACTGGAGCTTCAACCATATAAAGAACGTCAAGAGGCAGGCCGAATCGGGAGGCATACCGCTTACCGGAATGGGCAGCGACCTGCCCTACACCATACTCTTCGACCACCTGCTCATCGACGCCTGCCAGGTCACCAACCCCTCCATAGACCCCCTGAGGGAGCCCATGGAGCTTCGGACCTACCTCGGCAAGAAGCCATCGAAGGTGGAGTTCAAGAGGGGCAAGGACGGCAAGGTCAAGCTCGCCACCGAGATGCCGCCCCAGCTGGAGCTGAAGCTGCCGGTGATGTTCTCGCCCATGAGCTTCGGCTCCATAAGCCTCAACGCCCAGAAGGTGCTCGCCATGGCGGCCAAGGAGTGCGGCATCCTCATGAACACGGGCGAGGGCGGCCTCCACGAGGACCTCTTCCCCTACAGGAACAACATCATCGTGCAGGTCGCCTCGGGGCGTTTCGGCGTCAACCCCGACTACCTGAACGCCGGCGTGGCCGTGGAGATAAAGATCGGCCAGGGCGCCAAGCCCGGCATAGGCGGGCACCTGCCCGGAGAGAAGATACCCCTGCAGGTGGCGAAGGCCCGGATGATACCCGTGGGCACCGACGCCCTCTCCCCCGCGCCCCAGCACGACATCTACTCCATCGAGGACCTGAGGCAGCTCATATACGCCATCAAGGAGGCGACCGACTACAAGCCCGTCTCAGTCAAGATCGCCACGGTCCACAACGTGGCCGCCATAGCCTCGGGCATCGTGCGCGCCGGCGCCGACATAGTCTACCTCGACGGCTTCAGGGGTGGCACCGGCGCCGCACCGACCATCATAAGGGACCATCTCGGGATCCCCATAGAGCACGCCCTGGCCGCCGTGGACGACCGTCTCCGCCAGGAGGGCATAAGGAACGAGGCGTCCATAGTCGCCGCCGGCGGCATCCGCAGTAGCGCCGACGCCGCCAAGGCCATAGCCCTCGGGGCCGACGCCGTGGCAATAGGCACCACCGCGCTCATAACCATGGGATGCACGGTCTGCGGCAAGTGCTATACGGGGAATTGCTCCTGGGGCATCACCACGCAGAGGCCCGAGCTCACCACCAGGCTCGACCCCGAGATATTCGCCGAGAGGCTCACCAATCTCATCCGCGCCTGGGAGCACGAATTGAAGGAAATCCTCGGCTCCCTCGGCGTAAACGCCGTGGAATCCCTCAGGGGAAGCCGCGAGAGGCTCCGCGGCGTGGGACTCGACGCCCAGACGCTCGACATCCTCGGCGTAAAGCCCGCCGGAAGGTAAACCCCGGCGTCAGGCCCCCGGGCGGGGGCCGCGGCAGCGGCCGACGGACCACGCCGCTCTAAAAGGTACCTATAAAGGAGTTAACAGGGAATGTTAGAGATAGACGCAAAGGGGATGCACTTCCGCGACCTCAACGACAGGGTCCGCAAGGCGCTCGCCGAGGGCAAGGACGAGATCCGCCTCACCAACGTCAACGGCCAGTACTACATAGGCGACGGGCTGAGGACCAAGGGCACCATAACCATCGAAGGGGTGCCCGGAAACGATCTGGCGGCCTTCATGGACGGCCCCACCATCATAGTCAGGGCCAACGCCCAGGACAACATCAGCAACACCATGAACTCCGGCAAGGTGGTCGTCCACGGACACGCCGGCGACGTGCTCGGCTACGGCATGAGGGGCGGCAAGCTCTACGTGCTCGGTGACGTGGGCTACCGCGTGGGCATACACATGAAGGGGCTCAAGAGGCAGTCCCCCACCATCATCGCCGGAGGCACGGCCGGGGACTTCTTCGGAGAGTACCTCGCCGGAGGGACCCTCATACTCCTCGGCCTCGATTCCAACGGCTCAAAACCCATCGTCGGAGACTACCTCGGCAGCGGCATGCACGGGGGACAGATATTCATACGCGGGGATGTCGTCAAGGAGCGGTGCGGGGCGGAGGTGGGCATCCTCGAGCTCGACGACAGGGACGTGAAGACACTGACCGGGTACCTCAAGGAGTACTGCGATGACTTCGGGCTCGACCTCGATGAAGTCATGAGCAAGCCCTTCAACAAGCTCGAACCGGTCTCCGCCAGGCCTTACGGCAACCTCTACTGCTACTGACACGGCCCCGGGCCCTTTGGGAAAAACCCCCGTCCGCATGTTGCGGGCGGGGGTTTTGTTTTGCAAAAAAGGGGGTTTAGGCGGTCGGCCGGCCCTCCCGTTTAACCTTGACTTCCAACGTCGGTCAAAGTATGATATATAGCGTTACCGGAGGTTCAAGTCATGACGCTTGAGAACTTCGAAAGGCTCGAGGACCTCGTAACCAGGCTCCTCGCGGATTATGAGCGCCTCCAGTCCGAGATCGAGGAGGTCAGGAAGGACCTGAGCCTGAGAGAGGCGGAGGTAGCCTCTCTCAGAAAGAAGGTGGCGAGGTTCGAAAGCGAGCGGGGTCTTGCCAGGGAGAAGGTCGACACCCTTCTCAACCGGCTCGACGGACTGCTTGAAGGCGCGCGCGGATGAGTCTATGAGTGTGGCGGAACTGATGATAAACGGCCATAAGCTCGTGGTCAAGAGCGACGAGGAAGATGAATACATCAGGGCCGTTGAGGATTATCTTAACAATAAGATAGAGGAGGTCAAGGAGAACACAAAAGCGGTATCTACCCTGGACCTGGCGCTCCTGGCGGCTCTGAACATCACCGGCGAGGCCATTAAGACCAGGGAGATGCTCGAAAGGCTTGGCGAGAGATCGGAGGAGCTGGCTCAGCATATAGACAGAACTCTGCTGTAGTATCTGTTTCCTCCCCTGCCGTGTTTGTGATCGACGGTTTTTTTAGAACCAACATAACCAACGAGGGTGTCTTCCCTGACCGGCGGCCGGCATGTCCCCATCGAGGGAACGTCGAAAGCGGTTATCTAAAGATGCCCACCTGTTCACACAGGTTCAAAGTGCTGCCGACACGGCACAGGCGGGGGAGGAGTTAAATTTTCGGAACGACCGGAACCGGGCAACCGGGCAGGGGGCAATGGGGTTAGATGAGGGCAGGGGGCAGGGGATGCAGGGAAGCGGGGGGGCAGGGGAGTAAATGGGGCAGCAGGGGTAAGTGGGGCAAGTGGGGGCAAGTGGGGGCAAGAGGGGGCAGGGTTTCGTTGAGATAGAGGTTTTTCCGTCCCCCGGCCTGCCGGGATATTCCGGTGGCGCCCATGTCAGGCGGGGCGCCCGGGGGCATCCGGGGCGCCTGGCCAGACCCGGGTATGATGGAACCGACCCCTTCGTCCGACCCCATGGCCGGTCAGTCCGTGGGAGAGTTTTAGAGAGGGAAAAGGGCGCCAACCCGTAAGCAGGGGCCCGCGGCTTGCCCGCCGGGACCCATCCTTTCGGTACCTTATGCGCCTTTTTTAGACACAACCCTTCCCGTCTGAAAGAGTCCAGTCCGTCCGCACCCCGGCTCTCCGCCGTCCTTTCATCCCATTTCCAGAGATGTCATCTTCTGAACTCAAGGAACGCCTGAGGGGCGAGTTTCTCGCAAGGCGCGCATCGCTCGCCTTTGAGGATGTGCGCCGTATGAGCTCCAGGGTCGCCGAAAGGTTGCTCTCCTTACCCTCGTACCGCTCGGCCCGGCGCTTGGCCCTCTATTCGAGCTTTCGAGGCGAGGTCCTCACCGACGAGATATTCCAGCATGCGCTGAGCTCAAAGAGGGAGGTCTACTTCCCGAAGGTGTCTGAGGCCGCCCGCGCCCTCGTCTTCTGCAGGGTCACGGGACCCGAAGACCTCGGGCCCGGTTCTTACAACATAGCGGAACCTGCCGGGATCCACGATGCGGCCGCGCCCGGAGAGCTCGACCTTATCGTGGTCCCGGGGGTCGCCTTCGACCTTACCGGGGCGAGGCTCGGCTACGGCAAGGGGTATTACGACGCCTCTCTGAGGGCGGCCCCGGCGCCGGGGCCCGGCAGGGCCGGGGGAACGGCGGGAGGGGAAAAAGCGGCCGGCACGCCGCCGGGGCCCGTGGTGGCCCTCGCCTACGAGTTCCAGGTCTACGGCGGGACCATCCCCGTCGAGGACCATGACGTGAGGGTAGACACTCTCGTAACCGAGAAGAGGGTCTATGACTTCCGGGGCCGCCGGGGCGGATGAAAAGGTGTAAAAGGGGCGCGAGGCGGGCTCTACCCGGCCATGGCCGGGCCCGGAGACCCCGCGCAATACATATAGAATAGACAAGAAAGGGGACAACCTGATGGAAATATCGGCGATTGTAATCTTTGTGCTCATAGCCGTCGTCGCAATTATCGTTGGCCTCGGTATCGGTCTCATGGTGGGCAGGAAGATGGAGGCGGCCAGGCACGCGGCCGGAAGGACCGCCGCCGAATCGATAGTCGCGGCGGCCAAGAAGGACGCCGAGAGCATAATAAGGGAGGCCAACCTTCAGGCAAAGGACCTGATACTCCAGGGCAAGTCCGAGTACGAGAACGAGACAAAGGAGAGGCGCAGGGAGCTTCAGGCGCTCGAAAGAAGGGTGTCGCAGAAGGAAGAAAGCCTGGACAGGAAGTTCGAGTCCCTGGAGAGAAAGGAATCCGAGCTTGCCGCGAGGGAGAAGGGGGTCGCAGGCCAGGAGGCCGGGCTCCGGGAAAGGGAGCAGGAGCTCACCGGGGTCATAGCCGAACAACGGAACCGCCTCGAGACGATCTCGGGCGTCTCCTGCGAAGAGGCCAGGCGCCAGCTCGTCGAGCTCATGGAAAACGAGGCGAAGCTCGAGGCCGGAAAGCTCCTCAAGAGGATAGAGGAGGAGACCCGCGCCGAGGCCGACAAGAAGGCCAAGGAGATAATGGCCCTGGCCATCCAGCGCTACTCCGGGGACTACGTGGCCGAGAAGACCGTCTCCGTGGTGAACCTCCCATCCGACGAGATGAAGGGCCGCATCATCGGCCGCGAGGGCAGGAACATCCGCGCCATAGAGGCGGCCACCGGCATAGACATCATAATAGACGACACGCCCGAGGCCGTCATCCTCTCGGGCCACAACCCCGTAAGGCGCGAGATAGCGAAGGTCGCCCTCGACCGCCTCATCTCCGACGGGAGGATCCACCCCTCGAGGATCGAGGAGGTGGTCGCCAAGGTCGAGCAGGAGATAAACCAGACGATACTCGACGCCGGCGAGCGCGCCATCTTCGACACCGGGCTGCACGGCATCCACAAGGAGATACAAAAGCTCGTGGGCCGGCTCAAGTACAGGTCCAGCTACGCCCAGAACGTCTACGCCCACTCCATGGAGGTGGCCTTCATCTGCGGCATAATGGCCTCGGAGCTGGGCCTTCCGGCGAAACAGGCCCGCAGGGCCGGCCTCCTGCACGATATCGGAAAGGCCGTCGACCACGAGGTCGAGGGGCCGCACGCCACCATAGGGGCGGACCTGGCCAGGAAGTACGGCGAGGCACCCAGGATAGTCGAGGCCATAGGCCAGCATCACGACGACAGCCCGGCCACCATCCTCGGCACCCTCGTCCAGGCCGCCGACACCCTCTCGGCCGCGCGCCCCGGGGCCCGTAAGGAGATGCTCGAGAACTACGTCAAGCGTCTCGAGGACCTCGAGCGCATCGCCGGTGACTTCTCCGGCGTGGAGAAGTCCTACGCCCTGCAGGCGGGCCGTGAGATACGCGTCATGGTCGAAAACCAGAGGATATCCGACGAGGGCGCGCTCGTCCTCAGCAAGGACATAGCCCGCAAGATCGAAAAGGAACTGAGCTACCCGGGCCAGATAAAGGTAACGGTCATCAGGGAATCGAGGGCCGTCGACTACGCCAGGTAAGAAGACCTCTCCCGCCTCCGCCCCCCCCGCCCCGCGGCGTGAGGGCGCCCTTTCAGGGGATGGGGATGAGGGCCGGAAAGGGCCGGGACGACAATGGGCGAAGGACTCAAGGTACTCTTCATAGGGGACATCGTGGGCAGGCCCGGCAGGAACGCCGTCGTGAGGTGTCTGCCCCGTCTCGTCTCAGAGCGCGCACCCGACCTGGTCATCGCCAACTGCGAGAACGCCGCCGGAGGGTTCGGCGTAACCCCGGAGATAGCCACAGACCTCCTCGACTACGGCATAGACGTGCTCACATCGGGGAATCACGTCTGGGACAAGAAGGAGATATACGACTACATATCCGGGAGCTCCCGGCTCATAAGGCCGGCCAACTACCCCGAGGGCGCCCCGGGGTCCGGCTCCATAGTGGCGGAGACGGGCGCGGCCCGGGTGGCGGTAATAAACCTATCGGGCAGGGTATTCATGGGGGACCTCGACTGCCCCTTCCGCGCGGGCAGGTCCATGGCCGAAGGGCTCAGGCGCGAGACCCCCGTCGTCATAGTGGACTTCCACGCCGAGACGACCTCCGAGAAGATGGCCCTCGGATGGTACCTCGACGGAACCGTGAGCGCCGTGATCGGCACTCACACCCATGTCCAGACCTCGGACGAGAGGGTGCTCCCCGGGTCCACCGCCTACATAACCGACGCCGGCATGACCGGGCCGACGGACTCGGTCATAGGCATGCGCAGGGAGACGGTAATAGAGAGGTTCCTCACCGGGATGCCCACGAGGTTCGAGGTCGCGGCAAAGGGTGTAGAGCTCCAGGGCGTGTTTCTGACCATCGACCCGGCCAGCGGCAAGGCCCTCTCTATCGAGAGGATAAAGGAGAGGGTGGACTGACGGCCCACGGTACTTGATTATGGACCCGAAAGAGCAGCTTCGTATAATAAAGAGGGGGGCCGCGGGGGTAATCTCCGAGGAGGAGCTGACCGAGAAGCTCGCCGAGGGCCTCGCCGGCGGCAAGCCCCTCCGGGTCAAGGCCGGCTTCGACCCCACGGCGCCGGACCTCCATCTCGGCCATACGGTCCTCATCCAGAAGCTCAAGCAGTTCCAGGACCTCGGCCACCACGTGATGCTCCTCATCGGGGACTTCACCGGCATGATCGGCGACCCGTCCGGCAAGTCCGAAACGCGCAGGCACCTTACCCGCGAGGAGGTGCTCGCCAACTCCAAGACCTACACCGACCAGGTATTCAAGATACTCGACGAGGCGAAAACCGAGGTCGTCTACAACTCCGAGTGGATGGAGCGCCTTACGACGGCGGACCTCATCGAGCTCATGAGCAAGTACACCGTGGCCCGCATGCTCGAGCGCGACGACTTCAGCAAGC
>JBHHVK010000107.1:0-7206 GCA_046754205.1 Thermodesulfobacteriota bacterium | reverse complement strand
TATCTTGACCTCTTTTATCTCCGCTGCCGTGTCTGTCATCTCGGTATAATGCCTCACGTGTTTTGGTTGGGCCGGCGCTCCGCCGGGTCGATAATCGGCCGGACGGTGGACGTCACCTGTCCATGATGGTCGCCATGAGCTCGGCCTCGGCGGCGACGTCGCCGCCGACAAAGGCCCGGCCCTTGAACTTCCATATCCTTCCCCTGGCCTTGACGACCTCGAGCGTGAGCTCGAGGGTGTCACCCGGCACGACGGGCCGCCGGAACCTCGCGTTGTCTATCCCCATGAAGTAGACGAGCTTGTCCGAGACGTCGGCGGACTTGAAGGCGAGGACCCCCCCCACCTGGGCCATGGCCTCGAGGAGCAGCACGCCCGGCATTATCGGGTGGCCCGGGAAGTGGCCCATGAAGAAGGGCTCGTTGATGGTTACGTTCTTTATCCCTCTGGCGAGCCTGCCGGGCTCGAGCTCGGCGATCCTGTCGACAAGAAGGAAGGGATACCTGTGCGGCAGTATCTCCAGTATCTCGTTTATATCTATCACGGCGCCTCCTTTTGAGTATGTGACTTCCCTTCCGGGTGCAGGCCCTCACCCGCCCTTCTCGATCTCCGCTATCCTCTTTTCAAGCTCCCTTACCTTCTTCCTGAGCTCAGGGAGCCTGGGCATGACCATGGAGCTTTTGAGCCACACATGGTGAGGGATGGCGGGGTATCCGGAGAGGACCTCCCCGTCGGGCACGTTTCCGTGAACGCCGGACTTCGCCCCGGCCATCACACGGTCGCCGACCTTAATGTGTCCGGCGACGCCGACCTGCCCGCCGAGCTGCACGTTGTCTCCCACCGTCGTGGACCCGGCGATCCCCACCTGGGCGGCCATCACGGAGTGCTCGCCCACCCGGACATTGTGGGCTATCTGCACCAGGTTGTCTATCTTCGTGCCCCGGCCGATGACGGTCTCTCCGAGGGTGGCGCGGTCCACGGTGGCGCAGGCCCCTATCTCCACGTCGTCCTCCACGCGTACGACCCCGGTCTGGGGTATCTTCACGTAGGCCTCTCCGTCGTGGGCGTACCCGAAGCCGTCGCTTCCGACCACGGAGTTGCAGTGTATCGTAACGCGGCGGCCGATGCGGCAGCCCTCTCTTACGGCCACCCCGGCGTGGAGGACCGAGTCGGCGCCCACCGCCGCCCCCGTCGCCACGTAGACCCCCGGGTACAGTACGGCCCGGTCGCCTATCTGGGCGCCCTCCTCGACGACGGCGAAGGGCCCGATAGAGACCCCGTCGCCGACACAGGCCCCGGGGTGAACCTCGGCCCTGGGGTGTATGCCGGCGGGCGGCCTCCCGGGGGGCCTCAAGACCCCGAGGACCTTTGCGAAGGCTACCTGCGGGTTGGCGGCGACGAGGAGGTTCGTGCGCGCGCCGCCGTGCTCGGCCGCCGTCTCTTCATCGACGATAACGGCGGACGCGCCCGTGGTGGCGAGGCGGGCAAGGTACTTCTTTTCCGATATGAAGGTTATCTCGCCCGGGCCGGCGTCCTCTATGGGCGCGGCCCCGGTTATCTCGACCGAGGCGTCGCCCACGAGCCTGGCGCCGGCTCCCTCGGCGAGCTCACCGAGGGTTATGACGCAGGCGCTCATTTCCCTTTCGCCTTGAACTTCTTGTCGTATATCTCGATGACTTCGTCGGTCAGGTCCGCGTCCTCGGGGGCGTAGAGGAGCCCGCCCACGGAGCGCTCGAAGACGTAGGAGTACTTCTTCTTTTTGGCGATTTCCTCCACCACGTCACGGAGCTCGCCTATTATCCTGGCCTCGGTGGCCTGCTTTTTCTTGTTGAGCTCCTCGCCGTAGTCCACGAACTGTTTCTGAAATTCCTGGCTCTTGACCTTGAAGTCCTGCTCCTTGCGTTCCCTCGTCTCCTTGTTCCAGACCTTGGCCTTTTTGTCGATCTCCTCCTTGAGCTTCTTGAGCCCCTCCTGCTGGGTCTGGAGCTCCTTTTCGAGCTTCTGGGCCTCCTCCTTGAGGTCAGCCTTTGCCTTTATCCCGGCCTTGCACTCGTTAAGCGCCCTCTGGAGGTTGGCGTACCCGATCTTGACCTCGGCGGCGCCGGCGGTTGCGCCCACGAGGATAAACGCGAAAAGGAAGAGAACGGCAATGTTCAGTTTTTTCATGAGCAACTCCTTTTGTACATGGTTAATGTTGCGGCCTTGTTCGATGTTTGTGTCTCTGCCCGGGCCGTGGCCGGGGCGGGGCCTCAGAATATGCTGCCGATGGAGAACTCCCACTGCTGGGCCTTTTCGCCGGCGCGCCTGTCGAGGTTGAACCCGAGCTCGAGCCTCAGGGGGCCGATGGGCGAGAACCACCGTATCCCGGCGCCTGCGCTCCTCCTGATGTTGGTGAAGTCTATTCTGCCCTTGTAGGCGTTTCCGGCGTCGAAGAAGACGACGCCGCGCATGTTCTGCTTGGGGACGAGGGGGAAGACGAACTCAGCGCTCGCGATTATCATGCTGTTTCCGCCTATGAAGTCCCCGGTGCCGGGGTCTTTGGGCCCCACGCTTCGTGTTTCGAAGCCCCTCAGGGTGTTTATGCCTCCGAGGAAGTATCTCTCCTGGATGGGTACCTCGTGCCCCTCGTAGCCCTGCACGTAGCCGACCGCTCCCTTGAAGGATACGGTGGTGTCATAGGGCAGGGGGAAGTACTTCACCGCGTCGCCCTCGTACTTTATGAAGTAGCTCGAGCCCCCGAGAAAACCCCCGGCGAACTCCAGGGAGGCGGTCAGGACCTCGCCGGCCGTGGGGAAGAAGGCGTCGTTGCGCGTGTCATGCCTTACGAGGGCCTTTATGCTCGACTCCGTGGACTCGCCCTGCTGGTCCTTTATGAAGGACGAGGCCCCTGTTTCCACGTTGAAGATTTTCACATCTTCGAGCTTATAAGTCAATTGCATCCTGGTGTAGCGCCTGGACAGCGGGAAACCGAACCTTACGGCGCCGCCGTTCTTGCGTATCTCGAAGTCCGGGAATTCCTTGCTCGTGTTGAAGAGGTCGAAGCCGGCGGAGATGGGCTTGTCGAAGAGCCAGGGCTCGGTAATGCTGAGTATGTAGCGGTTGGAGGAGGCGCTGACCGTGCCGGAGAGGTCGAGCTTTATGCCGGTGCCCATGAAGTTCGACTGGGAGACCGAGGCGGTGCCTATGAACTTGTCCACGGAGCTGAAGCCTATGCCCACGGAGAAAGAGCCGGTGGGCCTTTCGGAGACGTCCACGTTGACCGCCATCTTGTCCGGCCCGCTCCCCTTGGTCTGGCTGAGCTTCACCTCGTCGAAGTAGCCGAGCCTGCGGAGGTTGTTGCGGCTCCTCTTGAAGGCGGTGGTGCTGAAGAGCCTGGTCTCCTCGACCTCGAGCTCCCTTCTTATGACCTTGTCTCTGGTCCTTACGTTCCCGGTAATGTCTATCCTCTCTATGTAGACGAGGTCGTGCTTCTTGATGTCGAGGGTTATGTCAATGAGCCGCTTTTCCTCGTCGAGCTTCGTGCGGGGACGGATCTCCGCGTAGGCGTACCCCTTGTCGCCGTAGAGCTCGCTTATCGCGTTGAGCCCCTTGCTCAGCCTGGTGCGGTTGAATATCCTGCCGCCTGCAAGGCCGAGCCTGTCGAGTATCTCTTCCCTGGAGGTGAGTATGTCGCCCGTGACGTCGAGGTTTCCGATGCGGAACTGTTCGCCCTCGGCCACGGCTATGGTTATGGTGAAGTACCTCTTGTCGTCGCTCAACAGGACCCTGTGGTCGAGTATCTCCGCCTTGATGAAGCCGTTGTCGAAGTACTTGCTCATTATGATGGCGAGGTCGTTCTGGAACTGGAACTCGTCGAACTTGCCCGAGCCGGTGAAAACGCTCAGGAGCCCCTTCTCCTTCGTGCCGATGAAGCCCTTGAGCTTCCTGGAGCTGAAGAACCTGTTGCCGATGAAGGTTATGCGCTTGACCCGCACCTCCTCGTTCTCCTTTATCTTGAAGGTCACGGTGGCGTCAAGCCCGTCGGTGCTTATGACCGGCTCCACCGTGGCGAGGTAGAAGCCCTCGTCGGAGTAGATGGCCTTTATCTTCTCCACGTTGTCGGCTATGACGGCCCGGTCGAGGACCGTGCCCTCCTTCAGGGTTATGAGCGTGGAGAGGGTCTCCTTTTTCACCTCCTTGTTGCCAGCGAAATCTATCTTCCTTATGAAGGGGAGCTCCTTGACCACGAAGGTGAGCACCTTGCCCGAGGCGGTGTCCGCCAGGTCCACGGTTACGCCGTCGAAGTAACCCATGCCGAAGAGTGTGCGGATGTCGTCGCGCACGTCGTCGGGATCGAAAGGCTCGCCCGCGGCGCTCTTGAGCTTGCGGGTTATGGCCTCGGTGTCGACCCTGCGGTTGCCGGTGACCACCAGCCTGTCGATGACCCCTGTCCTTTCCGCCGGCCTGGTCTTGAGGGCCCCGGTCATGCGTGCGAACATATCGGGGGCGGCGCCCTTTATCCTGTCCCTCAGCTCGGCCACCGTGGCGGCCGCCCGGGAGTAGAAGGCCACCGCCGTAAGCTCGCGGAGGTCGATGATGCGCCAGTCGACGTTATAGAACCTGTCGAGCCTCGTAAGAGAGCCTACGACTGCGAAGTCCGCCTTCACCGAGCGCGCCAGGTCCAGGGCCTCGGGCTCGGCGAACTCTTCGGTGCGGCCCGCGAAGATCCGCTCCTTCATCTCCTCTATGCCCGCCAACTCGGCGCCCTGGCGGGCGAGCGAAGAGGCCAGGACCTCCATGAGCGCCTTGCGTTCGGCGGAGACGTCCTCCCGGGCGTGCATCCTGAAGGGCAGAAGCATCAACTTGACCTTCGGCCCATGGGACGCCCGGGCCTCCGGGCTGAGGGGCGGGGCGACGAGCGAGGCCGCAAGGACTATGATGAGCGTCAGGGTCGGAATGAAAGATCTCACGCCTCGGTATTCCCTCCCAGAAAGACTGTTTCCTGCGCGGCCCCCTCTTCGAGGGTCCTGCCGTCCACCATCGTGAGTATCCTCGACATCCTGCCGGCAAGCGCGCGGTTGTGGGTCACCACCACGAGGGTGGTCTTCCTGAGGGCGTTCAGCTCAAGGAGGAGCTCGAAGACCTCGGTGCCGGTCCTGGTGTCGAGGTTGCCGGTGGGCTCGTCTGCCAGGACCACCCGGGGGGACTGGACCAGGGCCCTTACGATGGCGGTCCTCTGCTGCTCTCCTCCGGAGAGCTCCCCGGGCTTGTGGCCGAGGCGTTGGGCGAGGCCCACCTCGCCGAGGAGCTCGCGGGCGCGTCCTTCCGCCTCGGTCGTCTCGGCCCCGCCTATGAGGGCGGGGAGCATTACGTTTTCGAGGGCGGTGAACTCGGGCAAGAGGTGGTGGAACTGGAATACGAACCCTATGGCCCTGTTCCTGAAGGCCGCAAGCCTTTTGTCGTCGTAGCCGAAGACGCGCTCGCCCTCGAACAATACGTCCCCGGAGGTCGGACGGTCGAGGGTCCCGATGATGTTCAGGAGCGTGGACTTGCCTACCCCCGAGGCCCCGACCACCGCGACGGACTCGCCTTCGGCTATGGAGAGGTCCACGCCCCGGAGGACCTCCACGGTCTCTTTACCCCTGGAGTAGCCCTTGTAGAGGTCGCTCACGGTTATGAGCCCCGCCTCTCCGGCGCCGGGGGTCTCGCTGGTCTCAAGGGAGGGCATAAGACCTCATTCGTACCTCAGGCCCTCGACCGGGTCGAACCTCGACGCCTGCCAGGAGGGGTAAAGGGTGGCGAGGAAGCTGATGGTTATGGAGAGGAGCACCACGAGGACCACGGTCGTCGGCTCCACCCTGGATGGGAGCTTATCGATGTAGTAGACGCTCGGCGGGAGCACCTTGAAGTTGAAGAGGTCCTCGACGAAGCCCACCATGGGCTCGATGTTCAAGGCGGCGGCGAGCCCCACGATGGTCCCCAGCGCCGTGCCCGCGGTCCCGATAACGAGCCCCTCGACCATGAATATCTTCATGATGCTCGCCGAGGGGGCCCCGAGGCTCTTCAGGATGGCGATGTCCTTGTTCTTCTCCATGACCACCATTATGAGCGTGCTTATTATGTTCAGCGCGGCCACCAGGATGATGAGGGCGAGTATGATGAACATGGCCACCTTCTCGAGCTTCAGGGCCGAAAAGAGGTTCCTGTTCATCTCCATCCAGGTCCGCGTCCAGTAGGAACCCTTGAGCGCGGACATGATGTCGTCGGCTATGGCCGGGGCGTCGTAGATGTCCCGGACCTTCACCTCCACGCCCGTGGCCGTATCTCCGAGGCGGAAGAACCTCTGGGCGTTGGCCAGGGAGACGAAGGCGAGGTTGCTGTCGTACTCGAACATGCCGAAGGCGAATACGCCCGCGACCTCGAAGGCGGCCATCCTCGGCGTCTGGCCGGCGGGGGTGCTCGTGCCCATGGGGGAGATGACGCTGACGCGGTCGCCGACGCCGGCGCCTATCGTCCTTGCGAGCTCCTTGCCGATGATTATGCCCGGGAGCCCCCGCCCGCCGTCCGGCCCGGCGTCGAAAGATACGTCGAGTCCGGCGAGCGAGCCCTCCCGTATCTTATCCGGGAGCACGCTCACCGTGCCGACGGTGGAGGTCTCCACCCCGCGAATCACCACCCCGATGACGCCCCCGGCGCCGGATATCATCGCCTGGTTGTAGGTAAAGGGCGAGGCCCCGGTCACGTCGCCGACGGCCCTCACATCCTCGGCCACGCGGCCGTAGTCGCGCAGGGGGCCCGAGAAGCTCGTGACCACTATGTTGGCGTTGACCCCGAGTATCTTCTCCTTCAGCTCCTCCTCGAAGCCCGACATGACGGAGAGGACTATGATGAGCGCGGTCACCCCCACCGTTATCCCGAGGATGGAGATGAAGGTTATGACCGATATGAAGGTCTGTTTCCTCTTCGCCTTCAGGTAACGGAGGCCTATGAAGAGCTCGTATGACATTGGTGTTCCCGAAACCCCCTCTGGCTGCCCTTTTCCCGTCCCACGCCCCCGCCGCGCCCGGACGTAAGGCCTCTCCCCGGCCGGCCCCCTTTGCCGCCCCCTCTACCTTCTCAGCCCCCCGCCCCCGCCGACCCCGTGCCCCCATGCCCCCCGGGGGGCCCCTGCCCGGGCGACCCCGGGCAAAAAAACAAAAAAGCGTTAAAAGAAGTTTATTTAAAGATTAA
>JBHHVK010000106.1:0-7295 GCA_046754205.1 Thermodesulfobacteriota bacterium | reverse complement strand
CGATGGCCGAGGAGTACAAAAACCCCCTTCTGACGGTGGACGTCATAATAGAGCTTCCCGGCGGCGGGATAGTGCTGATAGAGCGCAAGAACCCCCCCTTCGGATGGGCTATACCCGGCGGCTTCGTGGACGAGGGCGAAACGCTCGAGGAGGCGGCCCTGAGGGAGGCCCGCGAGGAGACCTCCCTGGACGTCACCCTCAAGGCCCAGATGCACGCCTACTCCGACCCGTCGAGGGACCCGAGGTTCCATACCGTCTCGGTCGTCTTCGCCGCGACCGCTGAAGGCGCGCCGCTGGCAAGGGACGACGCCAGGGACGCGGGTGTCTTCACCGAAGGCGACCTCCCCTCGAACCTCGCCTTCGACCACGCAAGGATCCTCTCCGATTACTTCAGGTGGAAACGCGAGGGGCCCGGGGTCTTCGACCTCGACGACCAAGGGGTGAGCAGAGAGGGCGGCCGAGGAGGCCGCGGGAGACCGTATCGGCGGGGGAGATGAGCACGGTAAGCAGGAAGATACTTATAAAGGCCCCGCCCGAGAAGGTCTTCGACTTCATAACCCGTGTCGAGGACTTCGCCAGGCATTCATCCTACATAAGGGAGATAAGGGAGGTCTCCGGCGGGGTATACCGCTGGAGGATAAACGTCCTCGGGATGAGCCTGGAATGGGATGCCGTGGTGGTCAAGGCCGAACGGCCGAGCCGGTTCGAGTGGAAGTCCGTCTCCGGGATTTGCAACAGCGGCTCCTACGTGGTCGAGCCGGCCGAAGGCGGGGGGACCCGGGTGACCTTCGCCATGGACTACCACCTCGCCGGGGCCGGGGTGGAGCTGCTCGTGGCGCCCTGTCTTTCGAGGATAATGTCGATAGTGTCGGAGGAGCTCCTCGCGAGCATCAAGAGGGAGCTCGAGGCCGGAGACTGACCGCGGCCGGGTTCATCGGCCGAGCAGTTCCTTTAGGAGCCTGTTTACGAGCCCGGGGTTCGCCTGGCCGCGCGTCGCCTTCATGACCTGCCCCACGAAGAAGCCCTGGAGCTTGGTCTCCCCCCCCTTGAACCTTTCCACCTCCCCCGGGTTCGCTTCGAGGACCTTCTTTATCTCTTCGGCGAGCGCCCCCTCGTCGGATATCTGGGCAAGCCCCTTCTCCTTTACTATCTCGGCCGCCTCGCGGCCCGACGCGAACATCTCCTCGAAGACGTCCTTGGCTATCTTGCCGCTTATCCCGCCGTCCCTGACCATCCCTATGAGGCGGGCGAGCGCTCCGGGCGCGACCTTGCAGCCGGCGACGTCAACGGCGCCGTCCTTCAGGTGCTTAAGTACCTCTCCCATGACCCAGTTGGAGCTCGTCTTCGCCTCGCCCGTGAGGCGGACGACCTCCTCGTAGTAGTCGGCGAGCGCCCTCGACGATGTCAACACCCCAGCGTCATAGGCCGGTATCCCGTACCCCTCTATGAACCGGGCCCTCTTTTGCGCCGGCAGCTCGGGCAGCTCCCCGCGCGCCTTTTCTATAAGCTCCTCCTCGACTATGAGCGGCAGGAGGTCGGGCTCGGGGAAGTACCTGTAGTCGTGGGCCTCCTCCTTGCTCCTCATGGGGATGGTAACGCCCCTTGCCGGGTCGTAGAGGCGCGTTTCCTGGGTTATCCGTCCGCCGGACCTTATCTCGTCTATCTGGCGCTCTATCTCGTAGTCTATGGCGTCCTTTATGTACTTGAAGGAGTTTATGTTCTTGAGCTCGGTCTTGGTGCCGAGCTCCCTTTGTCCCTTCGGGCGCACCGATACGTTGGCGTCCCCCCGAAAGCTCCCCTCCTCCATGTTGCCGCTCGATATATCGAGGTAGACGAGGATGTCGCGCAGGGCCTTCAGGTAGGCCGTGGCCTCGGCCGAGGTGCGCATGTCCGGCTCCGAGACGATCTCGATGAGCGGCACCCCGGTCCTGTTCAGGTCCACGAAGCTCCAGGCATCGTCCTCGGGCCCCTCTCCGTGGATGAGCTTTCCGGCGTCCTCCTCCATGTGGATCCTCGTAATCCCTATCCTCTTCGTCCCCCCGTCGATGTCGATGTCGATGTCCATGTGGCCGTGCTCGGCGAGCGGCTCGGTGTACTGGGATATCTGGTAGCCCTTGGGCAGGTCCGGGTAGAAGTAGTTCTTTCTGGCGAAGACGCTCTTCGGGTTCACGGTGCAGCCCGTTGCGAGCGCCATCCTGACGGCGTAGTCCACGGCGCGAGCGTTCATCACCGGCAGTACGCCGGGCATGCCGAGGCAGACCGGGCATGTCTGCGTGTTGGGCTCGGAGCCGAAGGCCGTGGAGCAGCCGCAGAATATCTTCGAGTCCGTAAGGAGCTGGGCGTGTACCTCTATGCCTATTACTGCTTCGAATTCCATTATCTCGTCCTCTTGTTCATATCTCCGGCCGTCCCACACCAGTCCCCGCGGCCTCGGCGGCCCGGGCCGCCCGGAGGACCGTCGCCTCGTCGAGCTGGCGGCCGAGTATCTGCAGCCCTATGGGCAGGCCCGCGGCGGTGAGCCCGCAGGGCACCGATATGCCCGGCAGCCCGGCGAGGTTGCAGGAGATGGTGAAAATGTCCGAGAGGTACATGGTGAGCGGGTCCTCCACCTTCTCTCCTATCCTGAAGGCCGGGGTGGGGGAGGTCGGCGTGGCTATGACGTCGCAGGAGCGGAAGGCCTGCTCGAAGTCGCGCTTTATGAGGGTGCGCACCTGGGAGGCCTTCTTGTAGTAGGCGTCGTAGTACCCGGCCGAGAGGGAGTAGGTGCCGAGCATTATGCGCCTTTTGACCTCGGGACCGAAGTACTCGTCCCTGGTCCTCTTGTACATGTCGAGGAGGTTGGCCGCCCCCTCGGCCCTCGTCCCGTACTTCACCCCGTCGTACCTGGCGAGGTTGCTCGAGGCCTCGGCGGTGGCGACGAGGTAGTATACGCCCACGGCGTACTCGGTGTGGGGCAGCGAGATGTCCACCAGCTCCGCCCCCTCGCGCTTGAGCCCCTCGAGGGCCCCGCGCACGGCCCCTTCGACCTCCGGGTCGAGCCCTTCGATGAAGTACTCCTTCGGTATCCCTATCCTGAGGCCCCTGACCCCCTCCCCGAGGTCTTTGCTGTAGTCCGGCACCGGGACGTCCATGGAGGTCGAGTCCCTCGGGTCGTGTCCGGCGATGGCCCCGAGCACGATGGCCGCGTCCTGCACGTCGGCCGTAATGGGGCCGGCCTGGTCGAGCGAGCTTGCGAAGGCGATCATCCCGTACCGCGAGACCCTCCCGTAGGTGGGCTTCATGCCCACCACGCCGGAGAGCGACGCGGGCTGGCGTATGGAGCCCCCGGTGTCAGTGCCGACCGAGGCGGCCGAAAGCGAGGCGGCCACGGCGGCGGCCGAGCCGCCGGAGCTCCCACCGGGCACCCGGGCCGTGTCCCAGGGGTTTACGGCAGGGGCGAAGGCGGAGTTCTCCGTGGAAGAGCCCATGGCGAACTCGTCCATGTTGTTCTTGCCGAGTATGACCGCCCCGGCCTCCCGGAGTTTCCTTACGACCGTGGCGTCGTAGGGGGGCACGAAGCCTTCGAGTATCCTGGACCCGCAGGTGGTCCTTATGCCCCGGGTGCAGAAGATGTCCTTCACCGATATCGGGACCCCGGTGAGCGGCGTGACGTCCCGGCCTTCCATTATTCTCCTGTCGGCCTCCCCGGCGTCCTTCAACGCCTCCTCCGGGGTGACCGTGATGTAGGCCCTTATGGCCGGCTCCACCTCCTCTATTCTCGCGAGGTAGGCCCCTGTGACCTCTGTAGAGGTCACCTCGCCCGCGGCCAGAAGTCCTGAGAGTCCGTGTATGGTAATGCCTTTGAGGTCCAAAACCGCTGCTCCCTTGCTCTTTTATCTGCTCTTTTATCTTCGATCGTCTTTATTCGATTATCATTCGATTATCTTAGGCACCTTGAAGCAGCCCCGCGCGCAGGCGGGGGCGCCCGCGAGCGCCTCTTCCTGCGGCAACGACTCCGTGACCGCGTCCGCGCGCACCACGCTCCTGGCCGGGACGGTAAAGCTCGTGGGCTCCACCCCGGCCGTGTCTAGCTCCGAGAGCTTTTCCACGTGGCTCAGTATCCTCTGTATCTGGCCCGTGTAGAGCTCCACTTCGTCTTCGGTGAGGTCGAGCCTCGCGAGCTCGGCCACGTGCAGGACGTCATCCCTTGAGATGGACATTTCAATACCCTTTTCCCGTGGTTTTCCGGAAACTCCGGACTATCCTAATTATCACAGGAGGCGAGCCGATTGCAAGGCTTTGCTTTCCCGGTGCGGGCGCGGAGGCCGCGCCGCCGGAGTTCTTCTGTTGACATCGCGGGCGCCCGGGGCTTAATATTGCCTCCGGCCCATAAAAGACCCCTTAACGGGCCCTGAGGCGGTGCGATGAGAGTAGCCTTTATTCAGACAGATCCCGACTTCGGCCGCGTGAGGGCGAACGTGGCGAGTGTCCTCCGCCGTATCGAGAAGACCGACGCCGACCTCATGGTCCTCCCAGAGCTCTTCAGCACCGGGTACCAGTTCAAGACGAGGGCCGAGGCCATGGGGCTCGCCGAGAGGTCCGACGGGTACACGGTGGGCTCGCTAACCGGGGCGGCGAGGAAGAAAAAGGCGTTCATCGTGGCGGGCTTCGCCGAGAGGACGGATAAGAGGGTCTACAACTCCTCCTTCATAACCGGCCCCGGGGGGCTGGTGGGCGTCTACAGGAAGGCCCATCTCTTCGGCGACGAGAAGAGGATATTCACCGCCGGGGCCGCCCCCTACCGCGTCTTCGATATCGGCGCCGCCCGCGTGGGGGTCATGATATGCTTCGACTGGATCATGCCCGAGGTCGCAAGGACGCTCGCCCTCAAGGGCGCCGACATCATAGCCCACCCCTCGAACCTGGTCCTCCCCTACTGCCCCCCCGCCATGATAACCCGGAGCGTGGAGAACAGGGTTTATACCGTAACCTGTAACCGCGTGGGCGTCGAAGAGCGGGTCAGGGGCGCGAGGCTCGAGTTCATCGGGACGAGCCAGGTGGTAAGCCCCAGCGGCGAGGTCCTCGCAAGGGCGGGACGCCGGGGCGAGTCGGTCTCCGTGGTGGAGATAGACCCCCTGGAGGCGAGAGACAAGCACGTAACGCCGGCCAACGACCTCTTCAGGGACAGGAGGCCCAGGCTCTACGGCCTCGAGGGCTGAGGCGCGCCCCCGGGGCTTGAGGCCGCGGAGGGGCTTAGGGGCAGGGGCTATGGCAAAAAGGCTTTTCGACCGGGGGTTTTTGCCGCCGCGCCTTTCCGGAACT
Organism: Thermodesulfobacteriota bacterium; assembly: GCA_046754205.1. GTDB lineage: Bacteria > Desulfobacterota > GWC2-55-46 > GWC2-55-46 > JBHHVK01 > JBHHVK01. The sequence goes on along the minus strand of JBHHVK010000106.1, from coordinate 1,994 downwards.
TGGTATACTGTATACATTATACACTTTCTTCTTGACAAACCCCCTCAGTTGTTTTATCTTGCCCCCCTAATCCCACAAAATAAGCGTAACAATTGTCACCTTTCATGCGTCACAAGCCGATGGCACTCGATAATATCGAAAGGGTTTGAGGATGCTTCTGTCTTATCTGCCCGTCCTATTCATGATAGGCATGGCCACCATGATGGCCATGGGCGCGCTCATCGCGAGCTTCGTGATGCAGCCCCGGAACCCCTATCACGAGAAGAACACCGCCTGGGAGTGCGGCATGGACCCCGTGGGCGACGTGAGCTCCGGGCATGTCAGGATCCACTTCTTCATCATAGCCATACTCTTCATCGTCTTCGACGTTGAAACCCTGTTCCTCTTCCCATGGGCGGTCATCCTGAACGACGCGAGCATAGCCATGTTCGCCCTGGTGGAGATGATAATATTCATAGTGGTCCTCGGAGTCGGCCTCATATACGCCTGGGCCAAGGGGGCCCTGGACTGGGTCTGACCCGGCCGCGCCCGAAGTTCAGCCCCACCGGGGCACAGGCGGCAGGAAATTTTTTTGCAAGAGAGAGTTAGAGAGTTATGGTGAACCGAAAGAACCCCTTGGAACAGTCGTTCTTCGTTACCTCGCTGGAGAGCGTCGGTGAGTTTCTGCGCAGCAACCCCGTAACCAAGACGGTCAAGAAACAGAAGCTCGTCGGTGACGTGGTCAACTGGGGCAGGACGTCGGCGCTCTGGCCCATGACCTTCGGGCTCGCCTGTTGCGCCATCGAGATGATAGCCTCCGGGTGTTCCCGCTACGACACCGACAGGTTCGGGATAGTCTTCAGGCCCTCGCCGAGACAGTCGGACGTCATGGTGGTGGCCGGGACGATGACCAAGAAGGTTGCCCCTGCCGTCAAGCGCATCTACGACCAGATGGCCGAGCCGAGGTGGGTCATCGCCATGGGGGGGTGCGCCTCCGCCGGAGGGCCCTACAACACCTACTCCGTCGTCCAGGGGACGGACCTCGTGGTGCCGGTGGACGTCTATATCCCGGGGTGCCCCCCGAGGCCGGACGCGCTGCTCTTCGGTTTCCTCCAGCTCATGGAAAAGATAAAGTCCGAACACCCCTTCCTCCTCGAAGAGAGGAAGATAGCCTACAAGTAAGGTATCGGAGATATGGCGGATTCGCGTAAAGAAAAACTCCTCACCGACGGGCTCAGAGAGGCCCTCGGCCACGAGATACTCGGCACCACCGTGCACCGCGGGCAGATCTGTCACCTCGTGGAGAGGAGAGCCATAGCCCATGTCTGCACCTTCCTCAAGACCGACCCGAGGTTCAGGATGAACTACTGCTCCGACGTCATCGGGGTGGACTGGCCGGGCCGGGACCCGAGGTTCGACGTGGTCTACGTCCTGTACTCGGTTCCGAACAGGCTCAGGGTAAGGCTCAAGGTCCAGGTGGCGGAGGGGGAGACCGTCCCGTCCGTTACGAGCGTATGGCGCGGCGCGGACTGGCCCGAGCGCGAGGTCTACGACATGTTCGGCATCGCCTTCGACGGCCACCCGGATATGAAGAGGATCTACCTGGCCCATGACTGGAAGGGCCACCCCCTGAGGAAGGACTACCCGCTCCGCGGGTACAAAGACCGCTACAATCCCTTCGGCGAGGAGGCCGACCAAGAGTAGTACCTATGCCCGGACAGGCGTCCGGAAGGGACTTTATAAGAGATAATGGCAGACCAGGAAGACATAATAAGATCCGAGGAGATGACGCTCCACATGGGGCCTCAGCACCCCTCCACCCACGGGGTGCTGCACCTCCTGCTGGAGATCCAGGGCGAGAGGATAGTCAAGGCCGAGCCCGACATCGGCTACCTCCACAGGGGGACCGAGAAGATAGCCGAAAACCTCCTCTACCACCAGTTCGTCCCCTACACGGACAGGCTCGACTACATGTGCGCCATGAGCAACAACCTGGCCTACGTCCAGGCCGTCGA
>JBHHVK010000105.1:0-7316 GCA_046754205.1 Thermodesulfobacteriota bacterium | reverse complement strand
GTCCAGTACAGGGCGTCCTCGGCCAGGGCGTTGAAGTCCCTCGGGTCGTCGAGCCCAATGACCCTGGAGTCGTGGTTCCCGAGGACAGGGATTATGCCCTTTCGCCTCAGGAGGTCCACGCACTCCTCGGGGTTCGAATTATAGCCGACTATGTCCCCGAGGCAGACGATCTTGTCCACCCCGAGAGTATCTATTGTCTCGAGGGCGGCGACGAAGGCCTCGAGGTTCCCGTGGATATCGGAAATTATGGCGTAGCGCATGGCATTCGGGTCCGCGCAATCGGGCACGGGGCCTTTCGCGTTTCTCTCCCCCCAACCCTGTCACGCGGTGAAGGGTAATCCCATCGGGACTTCCTCTATTTACCTTTCTACTGATTGTCAGGCGGATGTGGGCGTGAAACTCTTCTCAGTGCAGGGTTACCTTCACGCTCTCTCTATCGAGACGCGACAGGCCGGACTGAAAGGGGTCCTCGACGAACTTGTCCCTGCACGCCTTGCATAGAACGTAGACGTATTCGCTCGTGACGTCTTCCTCGAGGACCTCCGGGTCCATCTCGTCCATGATGGAGAGAAGCTCGTTAATCCCCTCCTCGACGTCCCCCTCGTAATCCTCGAGGTAGCCGTCGAAGTCGGCGAAGCTCCTTATTTCGACCACGTACTTGAGACTCCCCCCGGGGAGCTCGCGTCCGCAGTTCTGGCACCTGAGCTTTTCCATGAAGCTCCTTTCCGCTGATGGCGGGACCGCTTCCGGGCCCGCCCCCCCCGAGGCGGCGCGGGCCGCTCCGCCTCCCCCCGCCTCCCCCGCACCCACGCCGTACCCTCTGGCAGACAGGCCCGCTCCGGGCCCAGTCCACGGGGCCTGCGGACACGCAACCCCGCCAAAATGTACCCATTTTTTAATATTACCCCGTTACATGCCGCTTGTCAAACTAAATGGATTCTGGTAAATTGCACCACATGAGCGGCTACGACGTCGTCCTCTCGCGGGACTCATACCTCCTGGCCGTGGAGCTCAGGCTGTTCTGGGCCCTGGCCTTCGCTTACGGCGTAGCGTTCATCATATACCTCTTCCACCTCGCGGTCAGGAGCCGGGGGCTCGGCAGGGCCGCCCAGTCGCTCTTGTGGGCGGCCGCCTTCATGCACATCGCCCTTGTAATCTTCAGGACCTTCGAGGCGGGAATGGCCCCCTTTCAGACCCTCTACGAGTCGCTCTCCTTTGTCGCCGTCTCGGTTGCGGTCACCTATCTGTTCGTATCCCGCCGGTGGAAGGACGTATACCTGCCCGGGCTCTTCGTCTCGCTCCTGGCCGCTGGGGCGTGCTTTTACGCGCTCTTTTCCCGGTCCCCGGCCGTCGCTCCCCTGAGCCCGCTCCTTCAGAGCCGGTGGTACGAGTGGCACGCGGCGTCGGCCTTTTTCTCCTACGCGGTCTTCATGGTGAGCGCCGCCGTGGAGTTGAGCTACCTCATCGCCCGGGCCGTCCTCAAAAGGGGCCAGGCAAACGCCTGGGGCCTCGACAGCTCCACCATAGAGGACTTCCACGCAGGCTCCTACCGTCTCAGCGCCTTCGCCTTTCCGCTCCTCACCTTCTCCATATTTTCAGGGGCCCTCTGGGCCGGTGATGCCTGGGGGAGCTACTGGAGCTGGGACCCGAAGGAGGTCTGGAGCCTCATAACCTGGACGGTATTCACCGTCTACCTCCACTCCATGACGGTCCCGACGCTCAGGAGGGTTCCGGCCACGGTCTTCAACATAGTGGGCTTTATCTGCGTGATGATGACGTTTCTGGGCGTCGGCTGGCTCGTAAGGCTCCTGGGCCTGGCGAGCCTCCATATCAACGCCGCCTGAAACCGGCGGCGGCGCGAACGGCGGATATGAATATCGAAGGGGTCAGGTCACATCCGGTCTACCGGAGGCTCGCCGACATGAAGACGTCCGTCTACGTCCTCATAGCGGCCCTCTTCTTCTTCCTCCTCGGTACGCTCCTGCCCCAGGGCGCCGACATCGGCGACTACATCGACTCGGGGGGGAGGTTCGCCCTCGCGGTCAGGGTCCTCGGCCTCTTCGGGGTCTTCACCTCCCCTGCCTTTCTCCTCGTCGCCCTCGTGCTTTTCGCGTGCCTTGCGATATGCACCTACGAGAAGCTCCGGGGGATAGGGAGCGAGAGGCCGTCGCCCCGGGACTTCCACCCGACGATGGCCCTGGACCTTACTCAGGAAGCTGCGGACGCGCACATAGACGTGAGAAGGGTGCTTCGCGCAGAGCTCGGCTTCCACGTGGTATCGAAGGACGACCACGTGGTGGTAATGGAAAAGGGGCTGCCCCACAAATGGCTGACCATCATCTATCACGCTGGCTTTATCCTCTGCTTCGCAGCCTTCGCCCTCACCTTTCTTCTCGCCTACGAGGACACCGTGACGATAAGGCCCGGTGAGCCGGTCAGGCTCGAGCCCGAAAAGGGGGGGAGGCTCCTCGCCGCTCTCGGCCGCGGGGGCGGCGCGAGCGGTTTCCAGATAATACTCGACGGGGTCGGCACCGAGTACGCCGAGGCCCCGGAGCTCGACTACCCGGTCGACTACGCCGCGAGGCTCGCCATGGGCCTCGGCTGGACGAGGCCAGAGTACAGGTTGGCCGGGGCGTCGGTCGCCCTGGGCGACCGGAAGGGTGAGATAAGGGTCCTCGAGTCGGCCCGGACGGTGCTGAGGGAGACGCTCTCGGCGGGCGGGTCGATGAGCTACGGAGGCTACGCCATCCGCCTCTCGGACGTTGAGCAGAGCTACAGGATAAGGGTCAACGGCAGCCCCATACTCCTCGATGCCGAGGCGTCTTCGGAGGTGATAATCCCCGGGCTCGACGCGTCCCTCGAGTTCGGCCCCCTTACCGCCGGCACGCTCTTGCGCATGGACGGCGGCACCGAAAACATCGCCCCGAGGGTGAGGGTACGTAAAGTCGGGCTCGCATACGGCCGGGGGGGGGCGGTGGACCTCGGCTGGATGGCGCCCGGGGAGTCGCTCGAAGTCGACGGGGTGCGGGTGACGCTTGTAGACTACGTCGAATCCGGTGTTCTGGGGTACCGCTTCGACCCGGGCATGCCGCTATTCCGGTGGAGCGGGATATTCGTACTCATCATCATGGCCCTCAGGTTTTACGGCTCGTGGTACCGGGCCGAGTACAGGATAGACGAGGTCGACGGCATACCCCGCCTGAGCCTCGCGGTGACCTCGACCGGCGTTCTCTCGGACAAGGAGAGGATAGCCGAAAGGGTCCGTTACCACCTCACAAAGGACGAGGTAGAGCTTACGCCGGTGGAGTAACCCGCCACCCCTCCCCCCCGCCTCCCCACATTCCCCCCTTAAGTGGTAAGAATACATGAGAAATGGTATATTTCCGCCATGGGCGTAGAGGAGTTCATAAGGGAGCTTGCCGGCAGGAAGGACATCGAGGAGGTCGTCCACCACGAGACAGTGCCCGCCTCTCCCCCTGTGTACGCAACCCCCGAAAAGGGGCTCCACGAGAAGGTCTCCGGGGCGCTTGCCGCGCTCGGCATAGAGAGGCTCTACAGCCATCAGGCCCTCGGGATAGACCTCGCGAGGCAGGGCGAAAACGTCGTCGTCATGACCCCGACGTCGAGCGGCAAGAGCCTGGTGTACAACATCCCGGTCCTGGAGTCGATTATCGAGGACCCGGAGGCGAGGGCGCTCTATATCTACCCCCTGAAGGGGCTCGAACAGGACCAGCTCGGCGCCTTGAGGGAGCTGGCCGGCAAGGCCGGCATCGACGCCCCGCCCGCCCCCCCTCCCCCCCCGGGGCAGGACCCCCCGAAGGCGCCCCGGGCCGGGGGTCGCCGCGCCTTCAGCCCCGGGGTCGCCGAGATATACGACGGGGACGTCTCGGCGTACAGGAGACAGAAGATCCGGGAGCGGCCGCCCTCGGTGGTCCTCACCAACCCGGACATGCTCCATCTCGCGCTCTGCGCCTTTCACTCCAGGTGGGAGGTATTTTTCAGGAACCTCAGGTTCGTCGTCATAGACGAGGTCCACACCTACAGGGGGGTCTTCGGCTCCCACGTGGCCAACGTGCTGAGGCGTCTCCGGAGGATCGCCGACTGGTACGGCTCCGACCCCCGCTTCATAGCCTGCTCGGCGACCATAGCCAACCCCGGGGACCTGGCCGAGAGCCTCACGGGGCTGCCCTTCAGGGAGGTGACCGAAAGCGGGGCCCCCCAAGGCACGCGCCACTACCTGTTCGTAAACCCCCCGCCCACAGTAAGCCCCTATACGCTCGCCACCAGGGTCTTCACCTCGTCGGTCAGGGCCGGGTTCAAGACCATCGCCTTTACCAAGGCCAGGAAGGTCACCGAGCTCATGCACAGGAGGATAAGGGAGACCGACCCGGGGCTCGCCTCGAAGATAAGCTCCTACAGGGCCGGGTTCCTCCCGGAAGAGCGGCGGGCCATCGAGGCGAGGCTCTTCAGCGGCGAGCTCAAGGGCGTCATCTCGACGAGCGCCCTCGAGCTCGGGGTCGATATAGGCGGCCTCGACGTCTGCGTGCTCGCCGGGTACCCCGGCACGATTTCCAGCACGCTCCAGAGGGGCGGGCGGGCGGGAAGGTCGGGAAGGGACTCGCTGGTGGTGCTCATCGCCTTGAAGGACGCCCTCGACCAGTACTTCATGCGTAACCCCACCGACTTCTTCCGCCGCTCCGTGGAGGCCGCGGTCCTCGACATCGACAACGAAAGCATCCTCGGCTCTCACCTCCTCTGCGCCATAAGCGAACTGGCGCTCAAGGGCTCGGACAGGTTCTTCGACGCGGCCCGCTGCGGCCCGGTGCTCGGCAGCCTCGAGCGGGAGAGCCTCGTAAGGCACTGGACCAAGGGGGACGTATGGTACCCCTACAGGCGGAGGGGCTGGCGTCCGCGCCACAGGGACGTCTCGATAAGGGAGACCGGCGAGGCCTATCAGATTCGCGAGCGCGGCGGCGCGCTCCTCGGGGGGTCGAGCTCGACGAGGGTCCTCCGGGAGCTCCACCCCGGGGCGATATACCTCCACAGGGGCATGCAGTGGCGCGTCGTAAAGCTCGACATGGCGCGCCGCGAGGTCCTTTGCGTTCCGGCCGACGACGCCCTCTACTACACCAGGCCCATAAGCGAAGAGGATACGGAGATAGTGGAGGCGCTGGGGCGCCAGAGCATCAAGGGCTTCTCCATCACCGTGGGCAGGCTCCGCGTCACCGAGCGGGTCGTGGGGTACAGGAAGATACACCTCTATACGGACAGGCTCCTCGGTGAGTACGCCCTGGACCTGCCCCCATCGGTCTTTACGACCGTCGGCGTCTGGACCGAGGTGGACGAGGACGCGGTCGGGCTCATAAGGGAGAAGAGGTTCAGCGTGCCCGGGGGGCTCCACGCCCTTGAGCACTCGGCCATAGCGACGCTTCCGCTCTTCGCCCTCTGCGACCGCATGGACCTGGGCGGGGTTAGCTACCCCGCCAACCCGGAGCTCGGATGCCCCGCCATATTCATCTACGACGGCCACGAGGGCGGCGTGGGACTTACCCGCCGCGGCTTCGAGTGCGTCGAGGAGTGGCTCACGGCCACGATGCGCATCATGGAGGAGTGCGACTGCGAGGTCTCCTGCCCGTCCTGCACCCAGGACCCGCACTGCGGAAACAACAACGAGCCCCTTGATAAAAGGGCCGCACTTGTTATACTGAAAAAGTGGCTCGGCTGACGGGCCGGTTCTTCAAAATCCACGAGGGAGGCGCCGCATGGATATGAGCGAGGGAAAAGACGCCGCCGCCGAGGGCGGCGTGATAGACGTCGAGGATTACATGGACGTGCTTACTGCGGCGCTCGGCCGCCACGGCCTCGGCCCCGATAACATCCAGGTCGTCGAGGACGTACACGACCCCATGAGCCCCTTCCGTGTGGCCGCGTGCTACAAGATAGAAAAGAGGATAGTCATAAAGAGGCTCATAACGCCGGAAGAGCAGGCCGGGGTCATAGAGGCCCTTAAGGGCTTCGATGCGAGGGCCGAGCAGCTCTCCGACCCGCTCGTCTTCCTCAAGCACGCCGTCCTGCACGAGGCCTGCCACATCCTCTGGAGGTACAAGAACTGCAACGAGTGCGACGCCTGGGCCTTCTACGAGATGAAGCTCTGAGCCCCGCCCCCCCCCGCCCCCCCTGCCGCCGGCCTCTGCGCCCGCCCCTTTCTGCTATAATAACCTTAATAAAGAAAGGGCGGTCCATGGGTCTCACATCAGCCATAACCAGACACGTGGCAAAGGCCGAGGCGGTGCTCGAAGGGAACTGGACGGGCCTGTACACGAGGCCGGCCCCGGCGCTCTACCCCCACCAGTGGAACTGGGACGCCGGGTTTATCGCCATCGGCTACTCCCGCTACGACACGGACCGGGCGGTCGCGGAGCTGACCCACCTCTTCAAGGCCCAGTGGGCCAACGGCATGGTCCCCCAGATAGTCTTCGACCCGGCGAACCTCGGCGGATACTTTCCGGAGCCCGACTTCTGGCAGGCCGAGAGGTCGCCCAACGCCCCGGCCGGGGCGCTCACCTCGGGGATTACCATGCCCCCCATACACGCCGTCTCCACCCTCGCCATATATGAGAACGCCCGCGACCCCGCCTCCACGATACCCTTTCTCAAATGGATATACCCGAGGCTGGTGGCCCAGCACAGGTACCTCTACACGGAGCGGGACCCGGAAGGCACGGGGCTCGTATACATCCGCCACCCCTGGGAGTCGGGCATGGACAACTCGCCGATGTGGGACCAGGTGCTGCCGAGGATAGACCTTTCAAAGACGAAGCTGCCGGACTACGAAAGGCGCGACCTAAAAAGCGGCGTAAAGGCCGAGTACAGGCCGAAGGACTCGGACTACGACAGGTTCGTCCACCTCGTCGACCTCTTCAGGAGGCTCGACTACGACGAAGGCGCCATACGCGCCGAGTGCCCCTTCATCGTGCGCGGCCCGCTATTCAACTCCGTGCTCTCGGCGTCGAACGAGGCGCTGGTAAGGCTCGCCGGGATACTCGGCGAACCGGCCGGCGAGGCCGAAGAGTGGTACGAGAGGAGCTGCAGGGCCATAAGCGAAGGCCTCTACCACGCCGAGCACGGGATGTTCGACTTCTACGACGTGGTCGAGGGCCGCCTCCTCGACGTGGACAGCGCCGCCGGGTTCATGCCGCTCTTTTCCGGGGCCGCCACGCCGGAGCAGGCCGCGCGCCTCTACGACTATCTCAACTCGGTGGGCTTCTGCGCCCTGCACCAGGGCAACTGCTTCAGCGTGCCCAACTACGACACCA
>JBHHVK010000104.1:0-7396 GCA_046754205.1 Thermodesulfobacteriota bacterium | reverse complement strand
CCCCCTTCGTAGAACTTGCTGAAAAACTCCACGTACTGAAGCCTCATGGACTGTATCGACGGGCTCATCACGCTCAGGAATATGTTGAAGAGGTGTATGACGCCGGCGATGATGACGCCCACTATGATGTTGTCCGAGAGCTCCCCCATCCGGTTGGCGACGAGCGCCATTACCACCGAGGCCGTACCCACGGCCATTATCCTCAGGTAGCTGAGTATGTTGCCGAGGGTCTTTACGAACTCGAGCGGGGCGATGGCCCCCTCGAGGAGCACGAGGATCGCCAGGCCCGCCACGAGCGCCAACACCCCGGGGGTCATGAGCCCCCTCGGGAGGAACTCGAACAGGACGGCGAGGACGAAGAGGAAGGCCGCGATGAGCGCCAGGTACGTCAACTTTATCCCCGCCTCCCTGCGTTTGCCCCTGTACATCCGGTTGACCGCGCCGAGGGCGAGCCCGAGCGCGACGTGGCCCACGCCTATGCCTATGGTGATGATCATGAGCGTCTTGAGGGCCTCCAGCCTGTGGAGCAGTATGGGCTGCATGATACCCAGCCTCACGCCGAGGTCCCCGAAGAGCTCCCCGAAGAGGAAGCCGAAGAGCATGGCCGATAGGCCGCATATCACGAATACCGAGAGCAGGTCGGAGTAGAACTCCCTGCCCCTGAAGCGGGGCTTCAAGGCCAGGGCCGCCGCCACGATTATGGCCCCGTAGGCCACGTCCCCCACGATGAGGCCGAAGAAGGTGGGAAAGAAGAGCGCCACATAGGGCGTCGGGTCCACGGAGCCGTACCTCGGCGGGGTAAGGGCGGAGAGGAAGAGCTCGAAGGGCCTGAATATCCTGGGGTTCCTGATGCAGACCGGCACGAGGTCCTCCTCGTCCTCCCGTATATCGAGCTCCCGGATGATCATGCCGGCGCCGAATATTGCGTGGAACTTCGCCTTCAGGCGTTCGAGCATGTCCGCCGGGACCCATCCCTGGATGACGAAGGTGAACCTGGTCTGGCCCGCGAAGGCGAGCGCCCCTATCTCTTCCCTGGCGTCCTCGACGACCTTCAGCAGACTGGCCGCCGTGCCGTACCATCTCTCGGAGAGCCTTTCAAGGTCGGCCTCGACCTGCTCTATGAGCCCCGGGAGCTCCTCCTTGCGCCTGCCCATGGTCGTAAGCGCCGAGAGCAGGGTCATCTCCTCGTACCGGCCGGGGAGCTTTATCTCGCTTATGGACCTGCCCGACGTGAGGTATCTCACCTCGGGGGCGAACTTCTTCGGGTAGGTCAACACGACCCCGATGGTATCGTCGTCGATGTAGGTGACGTGCATCTCGTAGCTGCCGCCCGTTATCCTGTCCACCTCCTGCCTGATAATCTCCGTTACGTCCTCCCTGGTCTTTTCCAGGGTGAGCCCGTCTATCTCGAAGTTCCTGAGCCCCCCGAGCCTCGAGACGATCGGCGCGAACTTCTTGAGGACCTTCTCGTACTTGTCCACCAGGTTGAGCTCCTCGGAGAGCTCGTCCTCGGTTATGTGCAGGGCCTTCGCCTCCTCGAGCACCGGCCTGAGCTCTTCAATAAGCGCCGGTATCTCGGAGGCGGAGACGGGGACCCTGTAGTAGGAACGAGGCTCGTTCAGCAGTGCGAGGAGCGAGGTGAGCGTCTTGCGGGCGGCGTCGAGCATCGCCTTTTCTTCGAGTTTTTCCTTCTCGAGCGGGAGCCTCCTGAACTCGGGCCCCCCGGCTGAGGGCTCTTCGGGCAGCGTCTCTATGTGGACGACGGCGAGGGCGTGGAGAACCTTGATGGCCTCATCGAGGTCAACCCTCGGCCCGATTATCTGGACCTTCTTCATCTCCTTGATCACAGACGCCCTCCATGACGAAGCGTACAACGGCCTCGACGGCCTCGGCCTTCTTTGCCGCCCCCCTCTTTCTGAGCTCCTCTGCCTCCCGGCGGGACCGGTCCTCCATGGAGCGCACCTCCCGGGCGACCTCGGAACGGGCCTTTTCAGTCATCTCCTCGAGCTCGGGCTCCAACGCCACGGCCGCATCCTCGATTATCCGCTTCGCCCTCGCGGCTGCCTCTTCCCTTATGGCCGCGGCCGACCTGCGCGCCTCGGCTATGAGGGCCTCCATCTCATCTTCCTTGGACTTCAGCCTGTCGAGGACGTTGTTGTCTTCCCTTTCCGGCATACCTTCTCTCCGGCGGCGCCCTTGCGGGGCCGCGCCTGAACCAACCCTCACGGGGCCCCGGTCCCTGAGGCACAGGGCCTTTCGGGGTCGGCGTCCCTGACCCGTTTTATATCACAAAACTGTATTGAGTATCATAACAACCGGTGCGCGCGCAACCTTTTTTAGCGGGACCCGCCCGCGCCGTCGCGCCCCTTTACCGCCAGCAGGGTGCGTAGCCCTGCGAGCTTGGAGTCGTTTATCCACCTTATCTCTTTGAGCTCCTCCACCGAGGCGTAGCCCCCGAGCTCGTCCCTCCTCTCAACTATCCTCCCGGCCGTCACCGGGCCTATCCCCGGAAGCGAGGCGAGCGCCTCGGCCCCGGCCGTGTTCAGGTCCATGGGGAGGCCGGGGAAGCCTTCTTCGCCCCCGGCGGCCGAGGGGGCGGGCTCGAAAAGGGCCGAGAATGACCGGGTGTGGTTGACGCCGAGGAAAAGGGCGAAGAACACGAGGACGATGACGAGGAAGGCTGCGGGCAGGGGGTCCCTTTTTTCGGCTCCGGTCATCTCCCCCTCCCCTTCTTCTTCTTGGAGTCCTTGTAGAGCTTATACTCGAGGCTGTCCACCAGGGCCTGCCAGCTCGCCTCGATGACGTTGCCCGAGACCCCCACGGTGCCCCACCTGTCGACCCCGTCGCCGCTTTCGACGAGGACCCTGACCTTGGCCGACGTGCCCTGCGTGCCGGCGAGGACCCGGACCTTGAAGTCAAGGAGCTTTACCTCCGCCAGCGAGGGGTAGAACCTTTCGAGTGCCTTTCTGAGCGCCCTGTCAAGGGCGTTCACCGGGCCGTTGCCCTCGGCGGCCGTGTGCTCTATCACTTTTTTCACCTCGAGCTTTATCGTAGCCTCGGCGTGTGGCGTCTCGTCTGCCCTCCGCTTCTCGTCGATGACGCGGAAGCCGTGGAGCTTGAAAAAAGGCCTCCTTTTCTTGAGCGCCTTCCTGACGAGAAGCTCGAAGGAGGCCTCGGCGCCCTCGTACTGGAAACCGTGGTGCTCGAGGTACTTGAGCTCTCCGAGGAGCCGCTGGACGACCTCCTCCCTGCTCTTTACGTCCAGCCCGTACTCCTCGGCCTTGTAGAGGATGTTCGACCTGCCCGAGAGGTCGCTTACGAGCACCCTCTGGCGGTTGCCGACGAGCTCCGGGCTTATGTGCTCGTAGGTCCCGGGGTGTTTCACTATGGCGTTTACGTGCACCCCCCCCTTGTGGGCGAAGGCGCTGTCCCCGACGTAGGGCTGGTGCTTGCGGACGGAGAGGTTGGCGAGCTCAAAGACGAAGCGTGATACGTCCCGGAGTTTCTTGAGCTGCTCGCCGGTTACGCAGTCGACGCCCATCTTGAGCTTGAGGCCAGGGATTATGGAGCAGAGGTTGGCGTTGCCGCACCTCTCGCCGAAGCCGTTTATGGTGCCGTGGACCATGGCCGCCCCCTCCCGCACCGCGGCGAGCGAGGTCGCAACGGCCGTCTCCGTGTCGTTGTGGGCGTGGATGCCGATGGGGGCCGAGACCTCCCTTGAGACCTTGCGGACTATCCCGGCGGCCTCGAAGGGGAGCGTGCCGCCGTTGGTGTCGCACAATACGAGCCAGTCGGCCCCGGCGTCCTCGGCGGCCCGGAGGGTCTTAACGGCGTATGCCGGGTCGTCCCTGTAGGCGTCGAAGAAGTGCTCGGCGTCGTATACGACCTCGTCTACCCTCTTTTTGAGGTAGGCCACCGAGTCGTTGATCATCGCGAGGTTCTCGGCGAGGGTGGTCCTGAGGGCCCTGGTGACGTGGAGCTTCCAGGACTTGCCGAAAACCGTGACGACGGGCGTGCCGGAGGCGAGAAGGCTCTTTATGTTCGCGTCGTCGCGAGCCTTCTTCCCGGCCCTCCTCGTGGACCCGAAGCTCGCGATGCGGGCCGTCCTGAGCTTCAGGGCGCGGGCCAGCTCGAAGAACTCGATGTCCCTCGGGTTGCTGCCGGGCCAGCCGCCCTCGATGTAATGTACGCCGAGGTCGTCGAGGCGCTCGGCGATGCGCACCTTGTCCTCGGCCGAAAAGGAGATGTCCTCGGCCTGCGTGCCGTCCCTAAGGGTCGTATCGTAGAGTTTTACTTCCTTTGCCATCTCTTTAAATATCCCCCTCTTTCGGGGGGCCTTAATCGGTCTCCTCGCTCACCTCGTCCGAGCCGAGGCCGAAGGCCTTGTGGAGGACGCGGACGGCCAGTTCCGTATACTTGGCGTCAACCACCACCGAGACCTTTATCTCGCTGGTGGATATCATCTGGATGTTTATCCCCTCGCGAGCCATCACCTCGAACATCTTCGAGGCTATCCCGGCGTGGGACTTCATGCCGGCCCCGACGATGGAGACCTTGGCTATGTCCGTGTTCCCCATCACTTCGCCGGCGCCGAGCTCCGGGGCCACGTCCTTTACGAGCCCGAGGGCCCTGGCATAGTCCGAGGTCTGGACGGTGAAGGTCATGTCCGTAAAGCCGTCGTGGCTGATGTTCTGAACTATCATGTCCACGTTTATGCCCGCCTCCGTAAGGGGGCGGAAGAGCCTGACGGCTATCCCGGGCCTGTCGGGCACCCGTATGACGGATATCTTCGCCTCGTTCTTGTTGTAGGTGACTCCGGAAACGACTACCTGTTCCATATCGCTGTCCTCCATGGCGACGAGGGTGCCGTCGGCGTCGGTAAAGGAGCTCCTCACCATTACCGGCATGGAGTACTTCCTCGCGAACTCCACGGACCGGGTCTGGAGGACCCTCGCTCCGAGACTCGCCATCTCGAGCATCTCGTCGTATGATATCTTCTTCAGCTTCCTCGCGTCCGGGCATATCCCCGGGTCGGTGGTATAGACCCCTTCCACGTCCGTGTATATCTCGCAGAGGTCGGCCCCGAGGGCGGCGGCAAGGGCTACGGCCGTCGTGTCCGACCCCCCCCGGCCCAGCGTGGTGATGGACCCGTCGGCGTCCACGCCCTGAAAACCGGCCACAACGGCCACGCCGCCGCCGTCGAGGGTCTCGACGAGCGCCGTGGTCTCTATCCCCTCTATCCTGGCGGCCCCGTGGACAGAGTCCGTCCTTACGGGCACCTGGGAGCCGAGAAAACTCTGGGCCGGGCAGCCCATGTCGTTTAGGATAATCGCGAGGAGCCCTATCGTGACCTGCTCGCCGGTGGAGACGACGACGTCGTACTCGCGCCTTATCGGGTCGGCGGCGGCCCCCTCGGCGAGGTCGACGAGCCTGTTCGTCTCGCCGGCCATGGCCGAGAGGACGACGACGACCCGGTCTCCGCGGTCGCGGGCGGCGGCCACCCTTCGGGCCACCCGCCTTATGTGGTCCAGGTCGGCCACCGAGGTGCCGCCGAACTTCTGAACTAAAAGGGCCATCGTTCTTTCTTCAATATCCGTAAAACCGACGTCTCCACCGCCCCGGAGGCGGGCGGGGGAGCGGGGGGCCGCGGGTAGAGGCCCGCCCTTGCGGGCGCCCCTTCGGGAAGTCGGCCCGGCCGAAGCGGCCCGGCCGGGAGCGGGACTTGTTGAGATCGCCGCACCGCGAAGCCGTCCGCGAATTAAAAGACTATCTCCGCCTCGATACCTTGTGTATGGCCATGCCGTGCAGGTCCTCGGCGGCCTCCATGACGAGCTCGGGGAGCGTGGGGTGGGCGTGTATCGTTTCGGTTATATCCCTTGCCTTCGCCCCGGCCTTCATGGCCACGGCGACCTCGCCTATGAGGTCGGTCGCGTGGGCCCCCACGATGGAGCACCCGAGCACCTGGTCCGACCCCGGATCGGCGAGGAGTTGTACGAATCCGTCGGTCTCGCCCATGCCGAGGGCCTTGCCGCTGGCGGCGTAGGGGAAGCGGCCTATGGAGTAATCGACGCCCCTTTCCTTCGCGACCCTTTCGTTCAGGCCCACGCTCGCTATCTCCGGGTCGGTGAAGACCCCGGCGGGTATGACCGAGTAGTCCATCCTTTTGTCCTTGCCGGCGGCGTTCGAGGCCGCCACCATCCCCTGGGTGGACGCGACGTGGGCGAGGAGAAACTTGCCGGTGACGTCGCCTATGGCGTATACGCCCTTTGCCGTCGTCTCCATCCTGTCGTCGACCTTTACTTTACCCTTATCGACCTCGACCCCGGCCTCTTCGAGCCCGAGGCCGGTGGAGTTGAAGCTCCTGCCGATGGTGACGAGGACCTTCTCCGTTATGAACTCGCGCCCGTCGGCAAGGGTGGTCTTCACCCTCCCCTCGCCCGTGACGTCGACGCTGGCGACGTTCACCTCGGTCAGGACAGACACACCCGTGTCCCTGAACCTCTTGGCGACGACCCGGGCCACCTGCTTGTCCTCGAGCGAAAGGATGGACGGCAGGAGCTCCACAACGGTGACGCTCGAGCCGAAGGCCGAGAAGATGGTCGCGAACTCGCAGCCCATCACGCCCCCGCCTATTATGAGTATGCTTTCGGGGACCCTGGTGAGGTCGAGCGCCTCGGTGGAGGTGATGACGTCCCTTCCGTCGATATTGAAGGCCGGTATCAGGGCAGGCTCCGAGCCCGTGGCGAGTATCACCTTCCCCGCGCCGACGACCTCTGCGTCGCCGCCCGAGGTGACGCGCACCCGCCCCGGGGACTCGAGAAAGCCCGAGCCCGGGATAACCTCCACGCCGTTGGCCTTCAGGAGCTGCTCCACCCCTCCGACGAGCTTCGCCACCACGCCGTTCTTGCGCTCAACGGCGCGGGCCATGTCGAAGCCGACCTCTCCCGTGTCCACGCCGAATGCGGCGGCGTGGCGGACGGTATTCAGCGTCTTCGCCGTATAGTAGAGCGCCTTGGTGGGGATGCAGCCTCGGTTGAGGCACGTGCCCCCGACGCGGCCCCGCTCCACGAGGGCCACGGAGCTGCCGAGCTGTGAGGCCCTTATGGCGGCCACATAGCCGCCCGGGCCGCCTCCGATGACGACGACGTCGAACTCTCTCATTAAAAGCGACCTCCGATAAAGAGCTTTTTTTCGCCCCCACGACCCGCGCCGACCCGCCCGGGGCCCTGCGGTACTAAGCGGTCTGGGGCCTGCGGGAGGTAATCTCCACCACCCTGGAGTCCCCTCCGGCGTGGGTGAAACTCACCAGAAAGTCGCACTCACCGGCAAGGTCGGGGACCTTATCGGCCCATTCTATTACAGATACCCCGTCGCTGTAAACATATTCTTCCAGGCC
>JBHHVK010000103.1:0-7430 GCA_046754205.1 Thermodesulfobacteriota bacterium | reverse complement strand
CTCAGCAGCCCGAGGATGAGGTCCCCTGGAAGCGCCAGCCCTGCCAGGACCAGCACCGCAGAGATTATGTGAACGGACCTGAAGTCCCGCATGCCAGCCTACAGCACCCCTGTCCGCATGGTGCGGAGCGCCCCCCTGGCACGGATGTAGTTGCTGAAGACCGGGGTGCCGAGCCATTTAAAGAGGTTGTTCCTCGAAAAATAATACATCTCCACGCGCGGCAACGCCCACGGGTCGCTGGTGGGCCCTGCAAGACCGAGCTCGGTCGAGCAGGCGCATTCGAACTGGCCGGCCACCAGTTCCCGGACAGCCGCGTCGTAGCCGCCGTAGGGGTAGGCGAAGGCGCTCGGGGCAAGGCCCGTCCTCTTCTCTATCTCTTCGCTGGCGCCGGCCACCTCATCGGTCAACCGGTCGGGGGGCACCCGCGTGAGGTCCGGGTGGCTTACGGTGTGGACCCCGATGTCGATGCCGGCTTCGGCGACCGTAGCGACCTCGTCCCAGTCCATGAGGTCGAGGGTGGGGACGGCGTCGGGCTGACCCTCCCACCGGTTGTCGCCCCCCATGCGTCCGGTGACCACGAAGACCGTGGCCTTGAGACCGAGGTCCTTGAGGACGGGCAACGCCGTGGTGTAGAAGTTCCTGAAACCGTCGTCAAAGGTGACGGCGACGGACCCGGAGGGCAGGGGAGAGCCGTCCCTGATGGAGCCGGCCATATCGGCGAGTCCCATAACCACGGCCTTTGAACGCGCGAGTACGCGCATCTGCCCGGCGAACTTCTCCGGGCTTGTCGAGATGACCGACCCCGAGCCGTCTATCGAATGGTACATGAGGATGGAAGCGGACGACATCGCCTCAGCCCTCGAGGCCCCTGTAGTACTCGATTACCCGGGAGAGTATCTCGTCCAGGGAGGTCCTGGCCTTCCACCCCACCCGTTTCTCGATCTTCTCGACCGAGGGGACCCTTCTTCTCATGTCGTCGAACCCCGGACCGTAGACCCTGTCGTAGGGTATGTGGCCTATCTCCGAGGAGCTCCCCGTCATCTCCACTATCTTTCCGGCCAGGTCCTCTATGGTAATCTCCTCGGTGGAGCCGATGTTGTAGACCTCGCCGAAGGCCCCGGGGTCGTCCATGAGGGCGGTGATGCCGTCTATGACGTCGCCCACGTAGCCGAAACACCGGGACTGCCTGCCGTCGCCGTGAATGACGATGGGTTCGCCGGCGAGCGCGGCCTTTACGAACCTCGGTATCACCATGCCGTACTGCCCGGTCTGGCGCTCGCCCACGGTGTTGAAGAACCGGGTTATCACGACCCTGAGGCCGAACTCGCGGTGGTAGGCCAGCGCGAGGAACTCGTCTATGGCCTTGCTGCAGGCGTAGGACCACCGGCTGTAGCCCGTACAGCCGAAGAGGCTGTCGTCGTCCTCCCGGAAGGGGACCTTCTCGTTCTTGCCGTATATCTCGGAGGTCGAGGCCACGAGGACGCTGCGGCCGAACTTTCTGGCGACGTCGAGGACGACCTCGGTCCCCTTTATGTTCGTCTCGATGGTCCGCACCGGCTGGGTTACGATAAGCTCCACGCCCACGGCCGCGGCGAGGTGGTATATGACGTCGGCCCGTTCTATGAGCGGGTACATCATCTTTTCGTTGAGGACCGTGTCGTTTACGAAGGAGAAGCCGGGGTTGGCCAGGCAGGTCTCGATGTTGGCGAGGCTGCCGGTGGAGAGGTCGTCAATGACGTCCACCAGATGGCCCGCGGCCAGGAGCCTTTCGGCGAGGTGGCTGCCGATAAAGCCCGCTCCCCCTGTAATCAGCGTCCGCATTCTTTCGCTCCCTCCCGGCGGGCCGAAGGGGCCGCCTCTTCGCGCTCCCGGCAAGGCACGTCAAGGTCAATACCTTTCTTTCCGGCGAGTTGCGCTATAAGGTTAAAGTAAATTCTCATGCAGTTGTCCTCTGTCCAGTACCGCCTGTAGGCGTTATACCCCTTTAGCGCGAGCTCATCCCTCAGGGCCGTGTCGCACCGGAGCCTGTCCATCGCCTCGATGAGCTCATCGGCGTTGTTGTATATGAAGCCCCCCCCGCTCTCCTCTATCACGTCGGGCGGGGCGCCGACGTTGTTGACGATGACAGGTGTCTTCATCGAGAAGGCCTCGAGTATGATGATGCCGAAGACCTCGTAGCATATGGAGGGTACGACCAGGGCTATGGCCCCGTGGTAGAGTCTTCGAAGGCCCTCGTGGTCGACCCTTCCGAGGAACCTGACGGAATCTATCCCGCCGGCGAGCCCCTTGAGCACGTCCGCGTACTCGCCGTCGCCGGCTATCAACAGGTCGGCGTGCCTGTAGTCCCTGAACAGCGGAATCACGTGCTGAAGGCCCTTAATCTTCTCGAGTCTGCCCACGAAGAGGAAGTAGGGCCGCCGGGCGGCCCCGGGGGCCTTGTCCCCGCCGGTGAAGGAACCCTCTTCAGAGGAGGGTATGAAGTAGGGCATGTGGATAAAGGGGGCGTCGAGTCCCATTTCCCTGTGCTTTTTCAAGGTGAACCTCGAAGGTGAGATGAAGCAGTCCACGTTCCTGGCCTTTCTCCGGATAAGCCCCGTGTATCGCCAGAGCTGGGGAGGGCGTCTGCCGAGGATGCAGCAGGAAAGGCAGTTCCGCTTCGTGCAGGCCTCGCGGTTGTACTTCCAGAGCACGTGCATGGGGCAGACGAGCCAGTGCTCGTGGGTCGTGTAGAGGGTTATCTCCGGTCGGGGCTCGAGGAGGCCGGGGCCACCGACAAGGGATATGTTGTGGTAGTGGATGACGTCGAAGCCTTTCTCCTTCAGTATGGCGTCTATCTTCCTCTTCTTGAGCAGCGGGTAGCCCGTCTGCTGGGTAAGGAGAGGCGACAGCCGCCCCCAGGGTGACTTGAGGCCGTGGACCGTTACGTTCGCGTGGTTGGGGAAGTCCCCCTTGGGCCCCCGTGGTTCGAGCAAGAGGTACGAGTCCTTGCAGTGGATCACGTCCACCGAGTGTCCGCGCGCGGCGAGCTCGTTGGTGAGCCTGTATATGAATATACCGTCTCCCCCGAAGTTGTAAGGGGGGTAGAAGGTCGTTATCATGCAGATCTTAAGCGGGCGGGCCATCGGTGTTGAACTCGTTGAATACCTCGAGCACCGCCTCGGCCGACTTCCGCCAGCAGAAGGTGGCGGCCCTGGCCAGCGACCGCGCGCTGAGGTCTTTTCTCAGGTGGTCGTTTTCAAGGATTGCCCTGAGTCTTTCGAGCAGCTCGCCCGCGCTCTCGGGGTCGAAGAGAAGGCCCGCGTCGCCGAGGACCTCCGGCAGGCTCGTGGTGCTCGACCCTATCACCGGAGTGCCGCAGGCCATGGCCTCGAGGGCCGGCAGGCCGAAGCCCTCGATGAAGGAGGGGAGCACGAAGACCGTGGCCGCGTTGTAGAGGGCCACCAGGTCGTCGTCAGTGACGTAGCCGGTGAATATCACGTCACGGCCGAGCTTGAGGCCGCCGATCTCGTCCCTGAGCCCTATGTCCATGAGGAAGGAGTCGCCCTCGTAGTCCCCGGCCAGCACGAGCTTTACGTTCCCGTGCCCCGTAGCTACGACGAGCGCGCCGAAGGTGCGCACCAGGGTCTTGAGGTTCTTGTGCGGCGAGATCCCCCCGACGTAGAGGATGAACCTCTCCTCCGGCTTGATGCCGAAGCGCGAGCGCGTCTCGTCCAGCCTCGCCCGCCCCTCCAGGGGCCTGAAGACCTCGTCCGCCGCCTCGCCCACCACCCTTATCCTCTCTTCCCCCGTGCCGAAGACCTCCATTATGCCCCTCCTCGAAGAATCGGATACGGTGAGGATGAGGTCGGCCTGGCGGACCGCCGCCCATACCTTCATCTTCCAGAAGAGCCTGCTCCTGGCGGAGTTGAATACCAGCTCGGGGTACTTTTCGGGTATTACGTCGTGTATGGTCACGATCTTCTTTACGCGGCTGAAGACGGGGAAGTAGGTGTATACGGACGGGTAGAAGAAGAGGTCGAGCGGCTCGGCCGCGACGGCTCTACCCATCTTCCACATGTCCGAGAGCGACCTGTTGGAGTTGGACGAGGCGGCCCGGTTGGGGTTTTCGCTCACGCCGATCGTTATCTTCCTTACGCGCTCCGGGATGTCCTCGAAGGCGCCGGTCTCGGGGTCGAGGAAGAAGGCGTAGGAGTTGGCGTCGTCCACCTCCATGAGCGCCCCCAGGAGCTCCCTGGTGTAGCGGCCGTAACCCCTCGGGTTGGACCAGCAGGCCCCGTCGACCCCTATCCTCACGTCAGTTCCTGACCCTCACTATCCTGTTGTAGACCCACCCGATGAGCGCGCCGTTGATTGTACCTATGGCGAAGCCGTAGAAGAACCCTATTATGGACCCCAGGAAGGATACCCTGTAACCGATGAAGAACTGGCCAAGGAGCTGCAGGTGCGGGCCCACCACGTAGTTGCCGGAGGCGTCCAGGTGGCCGCCGCGTATCACCACCCAGTTGGTCGCCAGAAAGATGATGATGCCGAAGATGACGCCGAGGACAAGGCCCAGGAGCCTTGCGTTCATGAGCACTATGCCGCTGAAGAGCTTTTCGTCCTCTTTTGTCAGTTTGTTTGCCATGGAATTCTCTCCCTGAGCCCTCATGAATTTAGAAGTGGTCGATGAAGTCCCTGAAGTTGAGCATCTCTTTTTGCTTCTTTATCCTGTATATCACGTAAGCCAGCGAGGCGTTTCTGAAGTAGGCGAAGAGCCATCCGAAGAGGAAGAACCAGACGAAGCCGTACACCATGCCTATGAACGCGCCCTTGTAGGTGACCGTGTAGCCTATGAAGTACTGGCCGAGGAGCGCCATGTTGGGGCCCACCACGTCGCCGCCCTTGACGGTGAGCCAGAGGGTGGCAAGGAGAAGCATGAGGCCGGCCGACAGGCCCGTGGCCGTCGCGAACCCGAGCTTGTCCATCCTCGAGAAGGCGCGGACGACCGCCTCGTCGGAAACCTCCTCGTGGTACTCCTGCTCCTCGTTCACCTCCCAGAGGTCGTGGGAGGCGCCCTGGATGTTCTCGACGGCGCACATGGCGGTCAGCATGGAGTGGTCCTGGTTGTTGTACTTGTGCATGCCGTTTCGCCCGATGAGCTGGAGGTTGTCCAGCCCCGAGAGGAAACCCCTGATGGTGTCGAGGCATTCCCTGTACTTCGAATCGTATACGGGGTAGGCCTTCTCGACCCTCACCACGCTGCCGTCGGTGACGTCCGAGGCGTTGACCAGCCCCACCGCCTCGAGCTCGCGCTTGCCGAGCTCGATGAGGTCCTCGTCGGCCATGGTCCAGAGCTCGTCCCCCTCGAAGCAGAAGTACTCGAGCCCCAGGCAGGTCTTCTCCTGGTCGGGCACCATGTAGGGGCTCCAGTTCTTGAAGTTCTGCACCCGTCCGAGCTTGACCTCGGGGTCATGGATGTATATCCAGTTGTCCGGGAAGACGTCTTTTTTGTCCACCACCAGCGCCACGGTGAGAAAATCCCTGTAGCATAGCCCCTCGGCGGCCTCCACGACTTCGGGCGGCGGCGGGGGGGTCATCTTCCGTACGAGCTCCCTTATGGGCATGCTCGATATGAAGTCCGTGCCCTCCCAGCGCCTTGTCTCACCGTTCTCACGGACCTCCAGGGCCTCGACGGAGTTGCCGTTCCTTATAATGGAGGTCACCTCGGTCTTCAGGTGAACCCCGGAGCCCTTCTCTTTGACCAGGTCGGCCACCGTCTCCCACATCATCCCGGGGCCCAGTTTGGGGTACTTGAAGCTGTCTATGAGGGTCTTTATGACCTTCTTGTTTGACGGAGAGGAGTTCTGGCTTACGAGGGCGTTCTTTATGGCGCTTACAAGGGAGAGCCCCTTTATCCTCTGGGCCGCCCACTCCGCCCTAATCTCGGAGCAGGGGATGCCCCAGACCTTTTCGGTATAGGTCTTGAAGAACGTCCGGTACAGGCGCCTGCCGAACCTGTTGCTGACCCACTGCTCCAGGGACTCCTCGTTGGCCGAGGGTAGGAGCTTGGCCTTGAAGTAGCTGAGGAGTATGAGGAGGCTGTTCCAGATGCCGAGGCCCCAGAGGGTATGGACGGGCTTCAGGGGGTAGTGGAAGAATTGCTTGTGATAGTATATCCGGGAAAGTCGGCTCCTGGTGAGGAAGTCGTCGGTAAGGACCTCGTTCCACATCTCCTCGACCTTCGACGCCTTTGTGAAGAACCTGTGGCCGCCGAGGTCGAAGTGGTAGTCCTTGTAGTTGACGGTCTTGGATATGCCGCCGAGCTGGGTGTCCTTCTCGAAGACGTCGCTCCTTATGCCGGCCCTGGAGAGCTTGTAGGCCGCGGTAAGGCCGGCCGGGCCGCCCCCGATGATTATGACCCGCTTGTCCCCGTTCCCTGTCCGTGAATCTTTCATTATCCCACCACTATCTTGTACAGCGGCGCCAGGGCCGGCACCTTGTAGGTCACCCATGAGAAGGCGAAGGAGAGGCCGCTGTAGATGTAATATAGTATGTGCATCGGTATTACGCGGATGGTGAACCAGAGGCCCCGGTTCTTGAGGAAGAACCCGTAAAACTCCCTGTTCAGCATGAGGAGGGCGCCGAAGAGCGCCGCCTCGCCGGCCACGGCCCAGGCGGCGAGCGACACCCCCCCGAGGGAGGTCCTCCAGAAGGCGAGGAGCGGGAGGGCGATGAGCATGAGCGCCACGACAAGGGAGCTCGCCATCTCGCCGCTCTTGAGGTTCAGGGAGTCGGGGATGAACTTCGACTCCATTATGAGCCTCGACCACGGCAGCGCCCTCTGGAATATGTCGGTGCGGAGCATGTTAACGAAACCCCAGCTCTTGAGGTGCTTTACCTGTATGTCCCTGTCGAGCAGTATGCGGTAGCCCTTCATCCTCGCCCTGTACCCGAGCTCGATGTCCTCTATGGAAGGCCGTCTGTAGAGGCGGTGGTTGAACCCTTCGAGGTCGTCGAAGACCTTGCGCCTGATGGCCCCGCAGCCGGCCCAGAAGGTCGAGGCCTCGGGGTCGGACCTCTGGTGGTGGAAGTGGTGCACCATGTTCCTGTATTGGCTCAGGAAGTCCGCAGGGCCCGGCTCGGAGTCGTAGGAGCCGAAGAGCGCCGCGATGTCGCCGCGCGCCTTGAAGTGGCCGGCCACGAGCGTGATGGTCTCGGGCCTTACGACCACGTCGGCGTCTATGAAGAGCAGGACCTCGCCGCGCGCCTCCTTCGCCCCGTGGTTCCTCGCCACGGCAGGCCCGAAGGGCCCGGAGTGGGAATCGCCGCTTGAGATGACCTTCACGCCGCGGCCCTTCGCCTCCTCCACGGCGCTGTCCGTGGAGCAGTCGTCGACGACTATCACCTCGAAGGAGCCGAAGTCAGAGGCCCCGAGCGCGTCGAGGCACCTC
>JBHHVK010000102.1:0-7472 GCA_046754205.1 Thermodesulfobacteriota bacterium | reverse complement strand
CTGGTTCTACTACGCCGGGGCCATGCACGCCTGGTACGTAAGCTCCTGGCGCGGCAGGGGGCTGGCCGTGGCCACGGTCATCGGCTTTTTCGTCGTGGGCTTCACCTACCTCGGGGTATCCCTGCTGATGAAGTCGAGCCACAGCTTCGGCATGTGAGGCTTACCGGAACCTCTGTTAGCTCCTGTCTTATCTCTTCCGTCCCGCCTTCTCCTGCTTCCACCATATCACCGCCGCCTTCTTGTGAAAGGGGGCGAGGAGCACCTTCCTCTTTTTTACGAGCCTCGTTTCGAGGTACCCACGGAGCTTCTCGTCGTGTTCGTCCGTGACAAGCCCCATGTACTCCTTCCAGAACTCCACGGCGTCTTCGATGGTGTCGAAGGGCTGGTCGAAGTCGTACTCGATCATCTCCACGTTGGCGCAGACGCCGAGGCCGTGGAGCATCACGTAGGTCTTGAGGTAATCCTCCCTCGGGCCGAAGGGCCTGCCGAAGATGAGCGGGTAGAGGTCCTTGTAGTAGAATTTGTCGGCCGCGGGCCCGGCGCCCTCGATTATGAATACGTACTTTCCGGCGAGCCTCAGCGCGTCGCGGAGGAAGCGGTCGTCGTCCTTCAGCAGGGCCGGTACATTGGCGCATATTATGACGTCGTGGGGCCTGACGTCCACCTCGCCCCAGCTGGCGTGTATGGTCCGCACGCCCTTGAGGCCTTCCTTGGCCGCGTCCTCTTCGAGTATGTCGAGCATCGCCCTCGACGGGTCGAGCGCCGTCACCCGCTTGCCCTCCCGGGCAAGCGGGATGGCGAGCGCGCCGCACCCGGCTCCGGCGTCGAGGAAGGTCCGCGCGCGGGCGGCCCTTTCGAGTATCATGGGCACCACCGTGGCCGGGAGCGTCGAATATTCGAGCCCGCGCCTGTACCACCCAGCCTTCAACCTGTTCCAGTAACCCCGCATCTCCCTCTCCCTTTCAGTTTTGCGTTCGGCGCTACTCCTCGTTTTCCTTTTTGCCTCTACCGTTTTTTTCCTTCCTGGTGCTCCCGGGCCGGATGACCTCCATGGGGAGCTCTATGATCCTCTGAATGATGCCGAAGACCTTCTCGCCCATCATGTTGACCGGCAGGGGGTCGACGACCGGCTCCTTGACGGTCCCGCTTATCTTGAAGGACAGGCTTATGGTGGACTTCTCCTCGCCGGTGAGCACCCATCCGGCAATGGGTATGCTTGAGATTATCTTGTCCAGGGTCACGAAGGGGTGCATGACGAGCGCCACGTCCGTGGAGCCGTCCACGATGCTTATGTCGCCCACGGCGTTCATCCGCACGGAGTCGCTGTCGAGGAAGAGGTCGTCGAAGCCGATTACGCCGTCTGTAAACTCCAGGTCCACCGACAGGCGCTTGTACTGGAGCCCCTTTCTCAGCAGCTCGTCGAGGGAAAAGATGTTCACCAGTGAGAATATCTTGGTGAAGATATCGAGCTCGTAGAGCTTGCCCTTTGGCGAGGCGAGGGTCAGGACCCCGTTCACGCAGGACCTGCCCGGCACGGCGCCGCGCCTGCAGGTCAGGGTCAGGCTCCCGCTCGTGGCTCCGGTGAGTATCTTCTTCCTGACCTTGAGGCCCTTGAAGAACTCCTCGAGCTCCACGTCGGAGAGCTCCGAGGTTATCTTCCACAGCAGCGGGGCGTCACGGTCCCTGTAGATGATGACTTCCCCCTCGATTCGGCCCCTGTCGGCGATGGCGATTACCGGGTGGAAGCTTACGGTCTTCTCTTCGAGCGTAACGCCGGAGTAGAGGTTCTCCACCATGTGGTTCCAGAAGTTCCCCTCCTTTATGATGATGCTGCCGCTGCCCGTGAGCCTCTTGCCGCGCCGGCCCGATGCGCCCCCCAGCCCCGCCGAGACGTGGCGCGGGCCCGCCTCCCCCGTCTTCTTTTTTTTGCGGAAGAAGTCGGCGGTATTGAACCTCGGGGCGAATAGCTCGAACTTTACGGACCTGCCAGCTATGTCAAGGATCTCGGCCTTGCCGTAGACCGAGCTGGTCCCGGCCTTCATGCCGTCGAGGTCTATCGAGGCCCTGTTGCCGTCGAAATCGACGGTGGCGTTCACCTCCTTGAGGGGTTTGGCCAGCATCGGGGAGTCGAACTCTCCGTCGCTGAGCGTTATCCCACCCTCATAGGAGGGCATCCCGCCCCCTTCCCTTACCCCGGCTATGTTGAAGGACAGCAGCCCCCGCGTGTCGAAGCTCCCCTTGAAGAGCGGGGATACGTCGTCGAGGTCGGCGAGCCTGACGTTGTCCGAGCCTACGGCCACGAGGTAGTGCGACAGGTCTTTGCCGAAGCTTCCGGCCAGGACCACGAGGGATTGGCCGAAGTCGACCCGGGCCAGCTTCACGGTGAAGGTCTTCGCGTCGGCGGCCCCGGCCAGGGTCAGCCTCATCGGGAAGTTCTTGCCCTTGCGGGCCAGTTTCCTGTACTGGAAGTGTACCGGGGTCAGGTCCAGGGAGAGGTTTCCCGATATCCGGGCGCCGCGTCCCTTCGCTTCCATCCTGAAGGGTACGGGCGCGTCGTAGTAGAGCCCCTCCGCCAGGCGCCCCCTGTCCGCCCAGGAGGCGGCCCCCATGACGGTCTCCAGGGCGACGACGCCCTCGGCGGTGAGGTCGAAGCCCGGGGCCGTACCCGGCCCGGCGTCTTTTTCGCCCTTACCTTCACCCCTGGAGCGGAAGAGCCCGGAGTAGCCCTCGACCGAGCCGTCGAGCTTCAGGCGCGAGTGGCCGTCCGAGGCCTCCAACCCCTTGAAGGTTATCCGTTCCCTGTCGAAGTCCGCCTCCCCGTTGACCTCGGTAAGAGAGAGGGGGGCGCTCTTTGAAGTAAGGGAGGTCTTCATGAAAGAGAGGCTTCCGGCTATCTTCTCCAGGGTCTTGTCCCTGAGGCTTCCCGAAGCGGTGAGCTTGACCGCCACCGCTCCGGAGGCGTCGAGGCCGGTGATGGCCCCGGCGAGGTCCCCTGCGGCCATCCTTACGGCCCCGAGGGCGTCCGAGGCGTCGAAGACGCCTTCGAGGGCCAGTCCGTAACGCGCCCCGTCCGTCATATCCTCCACCGAGAGGTTCAGGTCCTTGACGGTCCCATGGCCGAACCTGCCGGAGAGGCCCTTGACCGCCAGCGAGGGGCTCTCGACCGTCACCTTACCCTTGAGGCCCGAGAGCGGGACGTCGAGCCCCCGGTGGGTGAAGCCCAGCCCGTCGAGGGCGATATCCGCCACCAGGGCCCCGGGCCGCGAGAGGACCTTGCCGGATAGGATCTCCCTCATCGTGGCCCTGAGGCGGAGCCTTTCCACGGCGATCTTCCCGCCCGTGGGCCTTACGTCTTCGACCCTTGCCGCGGCTGCGGGCGAAAGGGCTTTTACAGGTATAAGCCCCTTGATGGAAATGGCGGGCGCCGGGGTGGTCCTGAGGTTCAGGACCAGGTTCCTCTCGCCGGCCGCGCCCGAAAGGGCGAGCGATCCGTCGATGGAGAAGTCCTCCATCCGGAGGTCCACGTCCGTGAGCCTCAGGTCGAGCCCCCGGGCGCTCCTGGTGACGGCTACCTTCGCGTCGCCCGACCCGGACCGGACCGGACCGGACCGGAGCGCGGGGTGGGCGGCCACGAGGCCGGTATACTCAAGGGACCCCTCGGCGGTGATGGCCTCTTCTCCTCTGGTGAGCCGAAGGTCGGCTCCGGCCCTTCCGGCGAGCCTCAAACCGGGGGCCCTGGACTTCAGGTAGGGGAGGAGGCGGTCGAGCTCCAACCCCCGGGCCTTTACCCCGCAGGTGAAGGTATTTGCCCCGCGGTCGAACTTGCCGCGTACGGTCAGGTCGGCGCCGGGCTCAAGGGCCGCGTTGAGGTAAAAGGCGACCTCGCCGGCGGACAACGCGGCCTCGGCGTTCACGCTGGTGAACTCGAAGACGGGCCTTTCCGGATGGAACGCGTCGGTGACGGTAAGGCGGCCGTCGGAGAGGCTTATGGAAGGGACAAGGACCCTGGGCGGGTGTTTCCTGACGTATTCGACGAGATTGATTTCTCCCCCCGGGGACCTCTCTACGGTAACTGCCGCGCCGTTGATATCGAGCTCCTCTATGACGACCGGGCCCCTTACGAGCGACAGGATCGAGACCTTGAGGTGGGCCGAGGAGGCGGAGAGCAGGACCTCGCCCTCGTCCATGACCCTTACGTCCGTGAGCCTCAGCTCGAGGGAGGGCAGGGCCTTGAGAAAGACCCTGTCGAACTTTATGGTGTGGGTGCTCCTCTCCAGGATGGCCGCTTCTATCCTTTCGCGCAATGGGGTCAGCTCTACGGGCGTAAGGGCGAGGTACAGGAGACCGACCGCCGCGAGGCCGAGGATTACGAGGACGGCCGACCTGGCGAAGCGCCGCTTTATCTTTGGAGGGGCTTTCGTCAAAGGAACTCCGGGATGAACCACCTTAACGGGTCAGGGTTTACGGGAGCAGGAAGATGCCGCCGGGAGCTGCTCGGGGCCAACGGATGAAGGCCCCGAGAGCGAAGCCCGGGGGCGGCCGAGTCCTCCAGGGGTTGTGGGTCCCGACGGCGCCGGAGGAGGCTGAACCTTACGCCGGATTAAAGCCAAGGTTTTCCAACATGTTATGGCGTCAGCAGATCTGCTGTGGTTCCATTTTTTCAAGATATCTTATGTCTGGGTTGTTTTTCAAGTTTTTTAAGATGGGGGAAAGCCGGCAAGGCTGGGCGGGGCAGCGGGTCAGAGTCCCGGCAGGACCTTTTTCAGCCATCCTTCCCTGGAGTCGATGGCCCCGTGGGGGCACATCTCCTGGCAGCAGTAGCACCGTATGCAGGAGTCGTAGTCGATGGTTATCCTGTCCGTCCTCTCCATTACCCTGGCCGGACATACCTCCACGCAGATGTTGCAGAGGGTGCAGGCCTTCCTGTCCACGTGGGGCCTCGAGGTGAGGGCCTTTCTGAGCCTTCTGTCGATGAAATAGGGCAGGTGGGATGCGAAGTTGAGCCTGCCCTGCGGCGGGAGGCTGAAGGAGCGTACCGCGAGGTCCTCGCGCTCGGCTCCGACGAGGGCGACGTTCGCCGCATCCGCCGCCGCCTCGCCCCGTCTGAGCGCCACGCGGAGTATGGGCACGTCCGCGGGGTCGACCCCGAGTGTTTCGGTAATCAGCGCGTCCATGGCCAGGGCGCTGGCCGAGGCGAAGACGACCCCGAGGGGCCTCGGGTCGCCGCTTCCAGGGCCGTTCCCCTCCATGGCTACTATCCCGTCCATGACGGTAAGCCTGGGGGCTAACATGTCGTGGAGGTCGAGGATCATGCCGGCGAAGTGAGAGGTGTCCACTCCGGCCGAGAGGTGCCACTGGGGCTTGCGCTTGCCGGGCACGCAGCCGAAGAGGTTCTTTACCCCCAGGGTGAGGAGCATCTGGGCGTGGGTCTTGAGCTTGGGGACGTTTATGATGCCGTCCGCGTCGAGGGCCTCGCGGGCGACCTCGAGGCGCTTGAAGGTGTGGCCCCCGGGGTTTTCCACGTGGACGAGCTCGACGAGCTCGATGAACTCCACGCCGGCGTGAGCGCAGACCTCCATGATGCCGCACTTTTCAGCTATCCTGGCGGCGCTCCCTATGCCGGGGCTGTCTCCCACGACGGGGGTGGCGCCGGCCTCCCTTACGAGCCTTATTACGGCGGCGACGACGGCCGGATGCGTGGTCACCGCCGCCTCGGCGGGTTTGGCGGCGAGCAGGTTCGGCTTTATGAGAATCCTCTCGCCCCTGGAGGCGAAGGCGGAGATGCCTCCGAGGAGGTCAACGGCCCGCTTTACGGTCTCATATACGCGCCCTTCGTCGTAATCGGCGCACTTGAGGGCGGCTACATCGAATTCCTTGCTCATGGACGAATGTGTTCACCTGTAAAGACACGACCGCGCAGCCGCATAGGGCTCGCGGATAGAGACACCCTTTTCGAATGTATTATAACATAAAAAGGTTACTGGCGAGTGGCGTTGCACCCCGGGGGGTCCCCAGGCGTGGAGGCCGATTCCGCCCACTCGAATATGGTGACCCTGTTCCTGCCGTCGCGCTTGGACCTGTAGAGGGCCTTGTCCGCGGCCCTCAGGAGGTCGTCGATGGTGAAGACCCCGTTGTGGGGGTAGACGGCCACTCCGATGGAGACGGTCAGCTTGAGGTCCGGGCAGAGGGGGGAGGAGAAGTCATAGGCGCTGAGGAGGTTCCTGAAGCGCTCGGCGGCGAGGTAGGCGTTCTCCGAGCTCGTGTTGAAGAGGCAGAGGACGAACTCCTCGCCTCCGAAGCGGGCGATGAGCTCTCCCTCGCGCTTGCATGACTTGAGCAGCCGCCCGATCTTCTTGAGGACCTCGTCCCCGGCCTGGTGGCCGTAGGTGTCGTTTATCTTCTTGAAGTGGTCGATGTCTATGAGGATGCAGGCGACCTTGAAGTTGTGCCTGTGGCCCAGGGCCATCTGCTCCTTTATCTTGTCGAAGAAGCACCGCCTGTTGTACAGCCCCGTGAGCTCATCGGTGATGGCGAGCTTCTTGAGCTGGGCGTTTTTCTCCTTGAGCTGGTTCATCAGGGCGCTCACCCTCATGAGCGATTTGACCCTGGCGGTGAGCTCCCCGGGGTGGAAGGGTTTGACGAGGAAGTCGCTCGCCCCGAGGTCGAACCCCCGGAGCTTCTTCTTGAGCGAGTCCTTGGAGCCGGTGAGGATGATTATCGGCACGTCCCGCCCGTCGTCCATGGACCTTATGGTGGAGATGAACCTGTAGCCGTCTATCGACGGCATCTCGATGTCGGTGATTACGAGGTCGGGTTTCTCCTCGATGAAGCTCTTGAGCGCGCCTATGCCTTCGACGGCCTCGACAAAGTCGGTGAATAGGTCCCCCAGGGCCTTCTTTATCTGGCTGCGCGCTTCCTTGGAGTCGTCGACCAAAAGGACTTTTTCAGACAATTCTTTTCCTCCGGGGATGAGATATCCTTCATTCCCTATCGGAAAGGAGGGAGGGGAACTTGAGGGACGGCAGAGGGCTCGCGACGGGGAGGACTAGGGCTTTTTAGGGCTTTTTTGCTCTTTTTTCATCTGTTTTTCCGGTGGCTTGAGGGCCTTGAGCCTGGCTCGGGCCAGCTTCGCCTCTTTGGTCTTGGGGTACTTTTTCACTACCTGCTCGAGGAGCACCCGGGCCTCCTTGACGGACCCGAGCTTTTCAAAGCTCATGGCCTGTTTGAGGAGCGCGCCCGGGGCCTTGACGCCCCCCGGGTGTTTTTTTATGACCTTGTCGAAGTCGAGGATGGCGCGTTCCCAGTCGCCCTTTGAGTAGTGTGTCTCTCCGAGCCAGTACCGGGCGTTTTCGGCGAGCTTGTGGTCGGGGAAGTCCTTGAGAAAACGGGTGAGGTTCTTCTCGGCCCCGGCGTAGTCCTTGTCGAGCGTCTGCTGGTAGGCCTTGTGGTAGAGGGCCTCCGCGTCCCCTGCC
>JBHHVK010000101.1:0-7489 GCA_046754205.1 Thermodesulfobacteriota bacterium | reverse complement strand
GGCTGTACGAAAGTACAGGAGATTTTTTCCACGGAAGTGCTATTTTATGTTTATGGACTACACAATGAGCGGTTCGTTCATCGCCGGGCAGGTGCGGAAGATTTCCTGAATCATGGGGCCTGGCAACAAAAAGGGAGTTATGCCGGTGTCTCTTTCAGGAGTATTTCATGGCCGAGCATTAGAAAGTTAGAAAGCGGTGGGGAATGAAGACTATCCTGGTTGTTGATGACGACGCCCTTATAAGGGAGATCGCCAGAGACATCCTGACCGGGGCGCGTTACACCGTCTTTACGGCCGGAGATTCAAAGGAATGTTTCGGCGTCCTCGAAAAAGAAAAGATCGATCTCGTCCTCCTCGACATCGTCCTTCCGGCCGAGTCCGGCATCGAAATAATCCCCAATATAAACGAGACTAGCCCTGATTCCGCGATTATCATCATGACCGCCCATGCCTCGATGGACTCTTCCATCGAGGCTATAAGGAGGGGGGCCTATGACTTCATAATCAAGCCCCTGCAGAGAGAAGAGCTGCTCCATGCGGTCAAGAGGGCGCTCGAGAGGCAGGCCCTGCTCGTCGAGAACAGGACGCTTACCGGGAAGCTCAAGGAGCGCGTCAAGAAGCTCGAGTTCTTCAAGATGGTCTCCAAGGAGCTCTCCAGCACCCTCGACCTGTCCAGGCTCCTCGAAAAGATAATGCAGACCACAAAGAGCGTCATGGGGGCGGAGGCCTGTTCGCTCCTTTTGCGAGCCGAGAGGACCGGGGAGCTGACCTTCACGGTCGCCCTCGGCGAAAAGAGCGAGGAGATCAAGAACTTCAAAATAAGGCCGGGCCAGGGCATAGCGGGGTGGGTCTTCGAGCACAAGGAGCCCCTCCTCGTCGCCGACGTCAGGCGGGACGGCAGGTTCTCCGGGGAGGTCGACCGGAAGACGGGCTTTGAGACGCGCTCCATGATCGCCGTGCCGCTGCTCGTGAAAGACAGCATCCTGGGCGTCATACAGGTCATCAACAAGACCGACGAGGGTTATTTCGAGGACGGCGACCTGGACCTGCTCCTGACCATAAGCGGCCCCATAGCGGTCGCGATAAACAACGCGGAGACGGCCGAGGACCTCAAGCGCAGCGAGGAGAAGTTCCACAAGATAAGCTCCTCCGCCCAGGACGCCATCATCATGATGGATAGCGAGGAGAGGATTTCATACTGGAACCCGGCCTCCGAGAGGATCTTCGGCTACAGCGGCGCCGAGGCGGTGGGCAGTCGGCTGCACAGCCTCATAATGCCCCCGGTGCACCACAAGGCCTTCGGCATGGGGTTCGACAGGTTCAGGAATACCGGTGAGGGCATCGTCCTCGGAAAGACCATGGTCCTGTCGGCCATGAAGAAGGACAAGACGGAATTCCCGGTGGAGGTCTCCATCTCGGCGGTGAAGATAGGTTCGGAGTGGAACTCCATTGGCATAATCAGGGACATAACGGAACGCAAGCAGTTCGAGGATACGATCCGTGAAATGTCCTACCACGACCAGCTGACCGGGCTTCCCAACCGGCGTCTCCTCCTCGACCGCTTCAACCAGGTCCTCGCGAGGAGCAAGAGGTACAACCTCCTCGCGGCCTTTCTCTTCCTCGACCTCGACCGCTTCAAGGTGGTGAACGACACGCTCGGGCACGCCGTGGGCGATGAGCTGCTCAAGGCCGTGGCCGAAAGGCTCAAGGGGTACACCCGCGAGTCCGATACCATCGCGCGCATCGGGGGGGACGAGTTTACGGTGCTCGTCCAGGACATCAAGGCCGTGGAAGACGTAAGGGTTCTGATCGAAAAGATCATCACGCTCTTCGACGCCCCCTTCGAGCTGATGGGTCACGAGCTCTTCGTGACCACGAGCATGGGCGTTAGCCTCTATCCGAAGGACGGGGATGACGCGGCCACCCTCTTCAAGAACGCCGACATCGCCATGTACAAGGCGAAGGACGAGGGCAGGAACAACTTCCAGCTCTATACGCCTGCCATGAACGTCAGGGCCATGGACAGGCTCAGGCTCGAAAACAAGCTGCGCAGGGCGCTCGAGAAAGAAGAGTTCGTGCTGCACTACCAGCCCCAGGTCGACATAAACACGGGCAGGGTCATCGGCCTGGAGGCCCTGGTGCGCTGGAACGACCCCGAGGAAGGGCTCGTGCCGCCAGGTGAGTTCATACCCCTGGCCGAGGATACCGGGCTTATCGTTCCTATCGGGGAGTGGGTCCTCAAGATGGCCTGCGCGCAGAACAAGGCCTGGCAGGACAGGGGCCTTGTGCCCGTGACCATGGCCGTAAACCTGTCGATGCGCCAGTTCAAGCAGAAGAACTTCGTAGCCGTCGTCTCCAGGGTCCTTTCGGAGACGGCCCTGGACCCGAAGTACCTGGAGCTCGAGCTGACGGAATCCATAATAATGGAAGACGTGGAGGCCACCGTGGAGGTGCTGAGCGGGTTGAAGGCCATGGGCATCAGGCTTTCGATAGACGACTTCGGCACCGGGTATTCGTCGCTGGCATACCTGAAGCGGATGCCTATCGACATGCTCAAGGTGGCCCATGTCTTTGTCCGCGAGATCACCGTCAACCCGGACGACACCGCCATATCCACGGCGGTCATCAATGTCGCCCAGAGCCTCAATATCGAGGTCATAGCCGAAGGGGTCGAGACCATCGAGCAGTTCAATCTCCTGAGGCTGCTGCGCTGTGACAAGATACAGGGTTTTCTCATCTCAAGGCCGCTGCCCGCGGACGGGGTAGAGGAGTTTCTGCGAGAGGATTGGCGTTTTACGGAAGGCGCCGATGACTAGACGCCCCGGGGTGGCGAGGTCCTGAAGGCGCTGCGCCGTCCCGAGGGGCCTGAATCGTTTCCGAAGCGCCCCCCGTCCCCCCCATGTTTCCATTTTCCGAAAAATATGGTAAGGTTAATTGCGATTCCCGGCAGACCTCTCTCGGCCCGGCGCTTGACTCTCTTTGCGGGGTCGCGCAGGTTTCGGCGGCGGCCGGTGGGGATAATCACGCAAGGAGGAGCGAGATGGACGAACCCGTGGTCTTTGAAAAGAAGTCGGCCCATCTGGAGCTGGAACCTGGAACCTATTACTGGTGCAGTTGCGGAAGGTCGGGCGACCAACCCTTTTGCGACGGCTCTCACAAGGGGACCGGGCTTGAGCCCGTGGCAGTCGAGATAGATGAGAAAAAGGCGGTCGCCCTGTGCAACTGCAAGTACACCAGGACGCCCCCTTATTGCGACGGAACCCACAGGGACCTGAAGTAGCGCCGCGGGCGCTGGTCAACCTCACCGGAAAGGTCGGTTCATTATGATTACTTCAAAGATGGCCAAGGCTTTGAACGAGCAGCTCAATGCCGAGCTCTATTCCTCATACCTCTATCTGTCCATGTCGGCCTATGCCTCCTTCAAGGGTTTGAAGGGGGCGGCCCACTGGCTCTCCCTCCAGGTCCAGGAAGAGGACCTGCACGTCCAGAAGGTATACGACTACATCGACAGCCAGGGCGTGCAGATCGTCCTCGAGGCCATAGAAAAGCCGCCGACGGAGTTCGGCTCTCTCCTCGAGCTCTTCGATGGCGTGCTCGCCCACGAGCGGATGGTAACGGGCCGTATCAACGACCTCATGACGCTTGCCGTAAAGGAGGCCGACCATGCCACCGAAACGTTCCTGCAGTGGTTCGTCACTGAGCAGACGGAAGAGGAAAAGACCGCCCAGGAGATAATCGACAAGCTGAAGCTCGCCGGCGACACGGGCCTTGCCATATTCATGATAGACAATGAGCTCGGCGCGAGAACGGCGGCCGCCCCGGCCGCCCCCGCCGGGGCGTAAAGACCCCCGGCCGACAGGTCGATAGGAGGGGCCGCGGAGTTCTCCGCGGCCCCTTGTTTTTGGTCCCTCCCTTACCGGTCCGCTCCCGTCCGCTCCCCCCCCGTCCGCTCCCCCTTCGGCGGGTTTGGCGGCCCGCTCTTTACAAAAATTTGCCAATCCGCGCGGTCAGGTGTATAATCGCCATACCTTTTCATCCCTAAGCGTTGTTTTTTCTTCATGACCGGCAGCGGTGTATTATGCGCCTTCAGGGATTTGTTTACTTTTGCGCACTGTCGCTTACGGTGCTCGCCGGGTGCGGCGGCGGGGTCGCTGCGCCGGAAGGCGCCCCCGTACATGTCAGGGCCAACACCCCTCCCGTGGCCTACGCGGGTCCGGACCGGTCGGTGGCCACGGGCGCCCTCGTTACCCTTGACGGAAGCGCCTCCTCGGACGCCGACGGAGATGGGCTTACCTACTCCTGGTCGCTCGTCTCCAAGCCGCCCGGGAGCCTCGCCGTGCTCTCGGCGAAGGCCGCCCCCCGGGCGACCTTTGTCGCCGACGTCGACGGCGCCTACGCCGCGGCCCTCGTCGTAAACGACGGGACCATCGACAGCGCCGAGGACCGGGTCGCCGTCGACGCCTCCACCGCGGTGGTGGTGTCCGTTGCGACGAACCTCCCCGAGACGGGGGCCGACCGGTGCCATGACAACTCCTCGCAGATACCCTGCCCCCCCGACCCCGCCGACCCCTTCTTCGGGCAGGACGCCCAGTACCTCACCAACCCTCTGGATTTTGCCGACAACGGCAACGGCACGGTAACGGACAACGTCACCGGGCTCGTCTGGCAGCGGGACGACGACGGAAAGACCTACAACTGGTTCGAGGCCACGGGGGCCTACGACCCGCTCTCGAACCCTGGCACGATCGACGTATGCGGCTCGGTACAGCTCGGGGGCCGCTCGGACTGGAGGGTCCCCACGAGAAGGGAGCTGGTGAGCATCGTGGACTACGCGACGCAGGGTCCGGGGGCGATGGTCGACGGGTCCTTCCAGGGCGCAAAGGCCGGGTTCTACTGGACCGCCACCCCCTTCCCGCCCACCGGCGTAAATGCGTGGACCGTAAGGTTCGACGACGGCACCATACGGTCTCGCGGCAAGGGGAGCGTCAGGGCCTATGTGCGCTGCGTGCGGGGGCAGGCCTCCGGGGCCGGCCTGGGAGTCGGCGGCACGGGAGCTCTGACCGACAACGGGGACGGCACGGTGACGGACGCCTCCACCGGGCTCATGTGGCTCGCCGGGGAGAACTTGAGGGTTTCCTGGGAGGGGGCGCTTTCGTGGTGCGCCGGGCTTGCCGCGGCCGGCCACAGGGGGTGGGCCGACTGGAGGCTCCCGGACATAAAGGAGCTCGAGAGCATGGTGGACGCGGCAAGGGTCTCACCGGCCCTTGACACGGCCTTTTTCACTATGGATAGAACCACGCATAACGGGCTAACGGGGTTTTACTGGTCGTCCACCGGGAGCGCCGGGGCGGCCTGGGCCGTGGACTTCAACACGGGCGGGGTCGTAACGTCGAGCAAGATATTCAACTCGAGCCTCAATGACGCCAACCGGGCCAGGTGCGTCCGTTCGGTCCGCTGAGGGCAGGGGGAGCGGAGGCCCTCCGGGACCGGCCCGCCAGGGGAGGGCGAGGCCTCAGACGTCGCGCAGCAGCCGGTTTGCCGGGGAGTTCTTCAGCGTCTCGCGGAAGGTCTCCAGGGCGCGTGTGATCTCACCGAGCTCGGAGGTCTTCTGCATGGGAAGCTCCCCGGCCCCCCTCTCGTCGAGCGCCTCCAGGACGGCTTCGATGGTCAGCGTGTCCGTGGCCCTGGCCGGCTGGTAAAAGAGCTCTCCCGAGTACAGGTTGCCGCTCTCGCCGAGCACGCCGGCTTCCTTGAGCTCGCCGAGGAGCTCGCGCGTAAGCCTGTGGGGTATGTCGAGCCTCCCGGAGATGTCGTCCCAGGAGACGGCGCCCCGGCCGAGGACGAAGTCCTTGACCACGAGCTGCGTTATGAGGAGGCAGAGGAGCTTTCTTACGCCCGGGCCGGCGCGTCTCGCGTCGGGCTCGAGCTCGAAGCGGTCCACGTTCTGGAGGGCGAAGGAGAGCTCGGCCCCGAATATCACTATGACCCAGCTGAGCTGTAGCCAGATGAGAAAGAGCGGCAGGGCGGCGAAGCTGCCGTAGATGGCGTTGTACTTGGATATCCCTATCTGGAAGTTGATGTAGATCCACTGGAGGAGCTGGTACATGGTCCCGGCCGCCACGGCGGCCGCCACCCCGGTGGCCGGCCTCACCCTGGTGTGGGGCACCGTGATGTAGACGAAGGCCAGGAGGGCCCATATGAGCGCGTAGCTGAGGAGCTTCAAGGCGAGGAAGAGCACCGGGCTCAGGACCCCGAGCAGACCGAGCTTGTCGAATATATAGGAGACCTGGGCGCTTATGAAGACGGTGAGGCTCCCGGAGATGATAACCACCACCGGGCTTATGAGTATTATGGAGAGGTAGTTGCTGAAACGCCTGCCGAGCGGGCGGGGCCTGGTGACCTCCCATATCTCGTTGAAGGAGCTCTCTATGTGCCAGAGGACCCTCATCACCGACCACAGGAGAACGGCCACGCCCACCCCGGCAATCATTCCCGCTTTTGTGCTCTCGAGCAGGACGTCTGCGTATTCGATGGCCCTTACGAGCACCGCCTCCTGCCCGGCGAAGGTCTCGAGGAGCTGGCTCCTCAGGTGCCTCTGAAGACCGAAGCCCTTGGCCACCCCGAAGGCCATGGCCAGGACCGGCACTATGGACAAAAGAGAGTAGAAGGTGAGCGAGGAGGCCTGGAGCGTGCACCTGTTGTCGATGAACCTCCGGCCGGCGACCAGGAGCGCCCGGAGGGCCTTCATGAGCAGCATCCGGCCCCTGGGCAGGTCCCTGAGGCGCGTCCTCCATACCCCTTCCGAGACAAACGCCCCTATCCTCTCGGTCTTGGATCCCGGTTCGAACATCCGCGTACCTTTCATTGGGTCCACGCCCACCCCGGCCGCACTCAAGCCTATTTTAGCACGGGGGATTTTTTTTTCCATTCCGCGCTTGCTTTTTCAGATAAAAGGACTAAAATAGTCTTTTATAAATATCCATTGACGAGGAGGTATCCATCCGATGGCAAAACCTGAGAGGTTCGTTTTGGTATGCGTCAACCAGCGCCCCGAGGGGCACTTCCGCGGCTCCTGCGCTCAGAAGGGTGGCAGGGATATCCTCATGAAGTTCGCCGAGGCCCTGGAGGCCGAGGGCCTGCTGGGTCAGGTCTCTCTCGTGCAGACGGGCTGCATGGGCCCCTGCATGGAGGGGCCGGTGGTCGCCGTCTTCCCCGACAACCACTGGTACGGGAACCTCCGGCCGGACGACGTGGAGACGATAGTGGCGGAGCACCTCAGGGGCGGCGAGCCCGTAGCAAGGCTCTCCATAAGGGACGAGGACTGGGATTAGGCCCTGGCCGCCGCCGGCCCCGCAGGGGCCTTCGCTTCGGCGGAGGCCCCTTTCTTTTTCTCCGGGCCCCTCAGGTCAGGCCGCGGCGCCATTAGCGCACCGAGGCCCGGCCGGTCCATTTGGCGACCTCCGCCAGGATGAAGACCGGGGCGGCTACC
>JBHHVK010000100.1:0-7602 GCA_046754205.1 Thermodesulfobacteriota bacterium | reverse complement strand
TATCGGCCCATTCTATTACAGATACCCCGTCGCTGTAAACATATTCTTCCAGGCCGGAATCGACGAACTCCCCGGGGTGCGCGATCCTGTAGAGGTCTATGTGGTAGAGCGGGACGCGGCCCCCCTCGTAGACGTGCAGCAAGGTAAAACTCGGGCTCTTCACGCAGCCCGAGGCGCCGAACCCCCTGGCCACCCCACGGACGAAACAGGTCTTGCCTCCGCCGAGCTCTCCGATGAGCGCCACCCTGTCCCCGGGCCCGAGCCTCCTGGAGAACTCCTCGGCGAGCGCCTCGGTCTGCCCGGGGCCGGTGGTGATGTGCCTCTCCGCCCCGCTCATTGCCAGGGCCCTGACCACCCCCCCCTGTCAAGGGACGGGGTGAACCAGTTGAGGACCCTCGGCACCACCGCCAGCAGGTCCGTGGCGGTCATGCCGGCCTCGCCCTGGGCGCGCTTTATCTCGTCGCCCGCGAGGCCGTGCACGTGAACGGCCGCGACCGAGGCCGGGGCCGCGCCGTAGCCCTGGGCCAGAAGCGCCCCTATCATGCCCGCGAGCACGTCGCCGGTCCCGGCGGTGGCGAGCCCGGGGTTGCCGGTAGCGTTTATGTATACCTCCCCGGAAGGCGAGGCGGTCACCGTCGCCGCCCCCTTGAGGACCACGATGGAGCCGGTGAGGCCGGCGAGCCTGGTGGCGGAGCCCACCCTGTCGTTCTGTATCGCGACGGTGGTGGTGTCGAGGAGCCTGGCCGCCTCGCCGGGGTGCGGCGTAAGCACCACCTCGGCCCTCACCCGCTTTAAGAGCTCAAGGCCGGTTATGGAATTGAGCCCGTCGGCGTCTATCACCAGCGGCAGGCCAGTCTTCTTGAGGAGGCTCGTCATGAAGGCCTGGGTGCCGGGGTTGAAGCCGAGCCCCGGGCCGACCACTATGGCCGCCTTCCGGGGCAGTATGCCCGTTACGGCGTCGAAGGAGTCGGGGTCGAGGGTGCCGGCGCCGCTCGCCGGGAGCCCCTGGGTCATGACCTCGGTGGTCTTCGCCTCCATCGCCCCCGCGAGCCCCTCGGGCACGGCGAGCGTGACGAGCCCGGCCCCGCCCCTCATGGCGCCCATGGCGGTGAGGTAGACGGCCCCGGACTTGCCGGGCGAGCCCCCGACGACGAGGAGATGGCCGTAGGTCCCCTTGTGGGTGTCGGGGAGCCGGGGCCTCAAGGTCGCCCTTACGCCCTCGCCGGTCACGAGGTTCCACCTTATCTCATCCCCGCTGGTGAGGGCCGCGGGCGCGCCTATGTCGATGACCTCCACCCTTCCGGCGTGGCCCTTGCCGGGGTAGACGTAAAGGCCTATCTTCGGCATGGCCATTGTGGCCGTCGCCGAGGCGGCCACCGCCACCCCGAGGACCGCCCCGGTGGTGGCGTCTATACCGGAAGGCACGTCCACGGAGACGACGGGCTTACCGAGGGAATTTATGCGTTCTATCACACCGGCGTGGACCCCCTTCGGGGGGTCCGCCAGGCCCGTGCCGAAGATGGCGTCCACAATGACCGCCGAGTGGCGGAGGAAGGAGTCGTGGCGGTCGAGCGCCGAGACGGCCCTTACGGCGCGCACCGCACCTCCCATCCTCTTCCATGACTCGCAGTTCGCCCGCGCGCCGCCCCTGAGGTCGGACGCGCGGCCGAGGAGAAAGACCTCGACCGCGAGGCCGGCGTTCGCGAGGTGGCGGGCGGCGACAAAGCCGTCCCCGCCGTTGTTGCCCTTGCCGCAAAATACCGCCACCCGGCTGCCCCGGGGCTCGAGCCCGCGCCTTAAGAGCTCCTCCTTGACCGTGGCGGCCACGCCCGCCCCGGCGTTCTCCATGAGCTGGATGCCCGAGATGCCGTACTCCTTTGCGGCCGCCCTGTCCACGGACCTTATGAAGGCCGCGTCGGCAAGCTTTATCGTCTTCATATCAGAGTCCTCCCGAACATTCCTGTCCCCCGGGCCCTTCGGCGACCGTCTCGGCCACGCTGAGTCCGCCGTCGTGGGCGATGGTCAGGTTGAACCTCAACCGCCCGCCGCCCGGGGTCCTGCCGATAAACCTGAAGACGGGACGGCCCATGGGCCCTGGGACCACCTCGACGTCCCTCCAACCAGGTCTGCCGCCGGCGGCGGGGGCGGCGGCGGAGCCGCCGAGGGCCTTCAGGAGGCTCACCTTCGCGGCGAAGCGTGCGGCGAGGTGCACCTCGGCCCTGCGCCTGGCGCGGCAGTAGGCGAGCTCCCCATCGGTAAAGAGCCTGGCAAGGAGCCTGTCGCCGCGCCGCGCCACCGCGGCGGCGAACCTCTCCACGTCCACTATGTCAATCCCCACTCCGTATATCATATCAGGAACAAGTTAAAAAAACGGGCACGGCGCGAAACCGGCCTGCCGCCCGCCCCCGGCCCCCCGGCAGGCTCAACCCTTGATGAGTCGGACCATCTCCCGGACGGCCTCCTCCATGCCGGTGTGAATGGACCTCGCCACTATGGAAAAGCCTATGGCGAACTCGTCTATCTCGCGAATAGCGGCGAGCGGGGCGAGGTTGCGGTAATCGAGGCCGTGGCCCGCGTGGGTCCTCATGCCGAGCTTGCCGGAAAGGAATACCGAGTCCATGACCCTCTTGAACTCCGCGTCCCGCTCCTCCCGGGAGGCGGCGTCGGCGTAGGCGCCTGTGTGTATCTCCACGCCCGTGGCCCCTATCCTGAGCGCGGTCTTTACGGCGTCAGGGTTCGGGTCTATGAAGAGGTTCACCGGTACGCCCGCGTCCTGCATCTGGGTTACGAACCTGGCGAGCCCGTCCGCCTGGGCCCTGACGTCGAGGCCGCCCTCGGTGGTGAGCTCCTGACGTTTCTCCGGCACGAGGGTCACGAGGTCGGGCTTGACCTCGAGGGCCACTTCGAGCATCTCCCCCGTGGCGGCCATCTCGAGGTTCAGCCTGGTCTTGACGACCTTGCGGAGGACATGGACGTCGCGGTCCTGGATGTGCCTGCGGTCCTCCCTCAGGTGGACTGTTATGCCGTCGGCCCCGGCAAGCTCCGCGGCGAGGGCGGCCGCCACCGGGTCCGGCTCATGGGCCAGCCGCGCCTGCCTTACGGTGGCCACGTGATCAACGTTAACGGAAAGTGTCGCCATCTGCGCTCCTGCTCCTCTATCTATGGTTTCGCGCACCCCTCCGGCGCAGGCGCCGGACCGCTACTCCTTGAAGCCTATGTCCCTGCGGAGCACCGAGGCTATTTCGCCGGCGAGCTCTTGAATCTCATCTTCGCTCCTGCCCTCCACCGTAATCCTGGCCAGGGCCTCGGTGCCGGAATAGCGGATAAAGGCGCGGCCCCGGCCCCCGAGCCTATCTTCCACGGACTTGAGCGCCCTGGAGACGTCGGGGAGCTCGTCGAGCTCCTTTTTTTCCCTCACCTTGACGTTCACCAGGACCTGCGGGTAGGGGCGCATGACGCCGGCGAGCTCCGAGAGAGGCTTGCCCGTCCGGACCATGGCCTTCAGGACCTGGAGCGCCGAGATGATGCCGTCCCCGGTGGTGGTATGTTCGAGGAAGACGACGTGCCCGGACTGCTCTCCCCCGAGGTTGTACCCGCCCCTGAGCATCTCCTCGACGACGTACCTGTCACCCACGGTCGTGCGCACCACCCTGCCCCCGGCCCTCTCTATCGCCTCCTCGAGCCCCGAGTTGCTCATGATGGTGGCCACGAGGGTCTTCTTCCCGAGGGTGCCCTCCTTGAGCATCTCTACGGCGCAGACGGCCATTATGTGGTCCCCGTCCACGACCT
The DNA here is from genome assembly GCA_046754205.1 of Thermodesulfobacteriota bacterium. Taxonomy (GTDB): domain Bacteria; phylum Desulfobacterota; class GWC2-55-46; order GWC2-55-46; family JBHHVK01; genus JBHHVK01. The sequence goes on along the minus strand of JBHHVK010000100.1, from coordinate 3,813 downwards.
CGCCCCTCTCATCGACCATGATGCAGCGGTCGCCGTCGCCGTCGATGGCTACCCCGATGTCGGCCCCGGACTCGCTCACCGCCGTGGCCACGTTCTCCGGGTACAGGGCCCCGCAGCCGTCGTTTATGTTCTCCCCATCGGGCTTGATGCACAGGGGTATGACCTCGGCGCCGAGCTCGCTGAAGACGAGAGGGGCCACCTTGTAGGCCGCGCCGTTGGCGCAGTCCACGGCTATCTTCAGGCCCTCGAGGGACAGCTCCGTGGGGAAGGTGTTCTTCGCGAAGACGATGTATCTGCCTATGGCGTCGTCCACGCGAAAGGCCTTGCCCACCTCCGAGGCCGTGGGCCTCTGGCCCGGGTCCTGTGAGTCGGAGAAGAAGAAGTCCTCTATCTCGAGCTCCATCGCATCCGGGAGCTTCAGGCCGTCGCGGCTGAAGAACTTGATGCCGTTGTCCTGGTAGGGGTTGTGGGAGGCGGATATGACCACCCCGGCGTCGGCCCTCATGCTCGTCGTGACAAAGGCTATCCCGGGCGTGGGGAGCGGGCCCACGAGCAGGGCGTCCACGCCCATGGAGCAGACCCCGGCCACGAGGGCGCTCTCGAGCATGTAGCCCGAAAGGCGCGTATCCTTGCCTATGACTATCCTGTGGCGGTGGGACTGTTTTTTGAATACGTAGGCTATGGCCCTGCCGAGCTTCAGGGCCATCTCGGCGGTCATCGGCTCCTTGTTGGCCACGCCCCTTACCCCGTCGGTGCCGAAGAGCCTCTTGGTTCGCTTCATTTCTCCTCCAACTCCTTTTCTATATTGACCTTGACGGTGGCGCCCTCGGCGTCCACCTTTCTGAATTCCTTATCGAGCAGGTCGAGCCCCGCCTCGTAGGCAGTGGACTCGGATATCCCCGTTATGTCCACCGGCGTGGTCGCGACCGACTTGAGGTCCCGGACGTCCCCGGCAAGCCCCGAGACGTTGACCCTTTCCGGGACCACGACGGTGTCGGCCAGCCTGAAGCCCCTGGCCGGCCTGCCCTTGATGACAGGCTTTACCGGGACCTCCACGCTCACGATCCTCGCCATCTTCACGGTGAAGGACGATGGTCTTATCCTGGTGGTATCCACCCCCACGGGCAGCTCCACGTCCCCGGGCCCGAGCCGGTAGGTCCTCGTCCCCTCGGCGGCGTTGCTCAGGTCGAGGCTCGCTATTATCTGCGAGGGCGAGAGGTTGGATATGATGAGCTTCGGCCCGGAGACCCTTATCTCCACCTCCTTGTAGGGCGAGCTCGTTACGACCATGTCCTTGGGAATGCCCTTGTACCCGAGGGACACCATGAAGGCCATCTCCGTGTTTCTCTGCCCGGCCACGAAGAACCAGAGGGCGACGGAAAAGGCGAGGGCCATGCCCTTGAGCTTGAGGTTCCTGGTGAAGAACCCCTTCACGCCTTGACCCTCCAGGGGATAAAGGACCTGCCGGGGCTCTCCTCCCGTGAGAAGAGCTCCCTGAGCCTCGCGGCGAGCTCCTCATGGGGAAGGTCCGGATGGATCTTCGAGTCCACCACAAGGGCCACCGCGCCGGTCTGCGCGGAGACCACTATTATAACCGCGTCCGTCTCCTCGGCGAGCCCCATGGCCGCCCTGTGGCGCGTGCCCATGGAGTTTCCGAGCTCCCTTTCGGTAAGCGGGAGTATGCACCCGGCCCTGGCGAGCCTCCCGTCCCTTATCAGCACGGCGCCGTCATGGAGCGGGCTCTCCGTATTGAAAACACTCAGCAGGAGCTCCCTTGAGACATCGGCGTCTATGTCCACCCCCGCCCCGAGGAAGTCCGAGACATCCATGGCCCTTTCAAGGACTATGAGCGCGCCGGTCCGCCTCCGGGACATGGAGACGACCGCCCTGGCCACGTCGTCTATGAGCCCGGCGGAGCCGGAGACCGCCCCGGAGCTGAAGGGCTTGCCCACGTGGACGAGCGCACGCCTTATGTCCTGCTGGAAGACCACTATGATGAATATGATGATGGAGCTGAGGAAGTTCGAGATTATCCAGTGGAGCGTCAGCAGCTCGGCCCTCTGCGAGATGAAGCGCACGAGGATCACCACGCCGAGGCCCCAGAACATCCTCTCCGCCCTGGTGCCCCTGAACATGAGCATCACCCAGTAGAGTACGACGGCCACGATGAGTATGTCCACCACGGCGGTCACGTTACCGAAACTGAAGATTTTCCAGAACACCGGACTCCGTCCCGTCTTGAAAGACCTCTCTAAATTCCCTGCCCGCTCTCCCTTATGGCGTCCGCCACGGCGACGGCGGCCCTGGCCTCTCTTGCGTCATGCACCCTTACGATGTGCGCCCCCTTGAGGGCCGCGGCCGCCGAGGCCGAGGCCGTGCCGAAGAGCCGGGCCCCGCCCAGTGGGTCGGGGTCGCCGGTAAGGGCGCCGATAAAGGACTTTCTCGAAGGGCCCACGAGGATCGGCCGCCCGAGGCTCCTGAACTCCGCGAGGTTCGCGAGGAGCTCGATGTTGCCCTCCGGGGATTTTCCGAAGCCGAGCCCCGGGTCTATTATGATCCTGTCGGGCTCTATGCCCCGGGAGACGGCGAACTCCATCCTGGCGTGAAGGTAGCGGAAGACCTCTGCCGTGAGGTCTTCATAGGCGGTATCGTCCTGCATGGTCCGGGGCGTGCCCCGCATGTGCATGAGTATCACGGCCGCGCCGTACCCGGCGCAGACCCCGCCCATCTCCGGGTCTGCCCCGAGGGCGCTTACGTCGTTTATTATCTCGGCCCCCGCCTCGAGGGCCTGACGGGCCACCTCGGCCTTGGTCGTGTCCACCGAGACGGTCACGCCCCTGTCGGCCAGGGCGCGGACCAAGGGGACGACCCTCCCGAGCTCCTCGTCCGTATCCACTGGCTCGGCCCCGGGACGGGTCGACTCGCCGCCCACGTCTATCCAGTCGGCGTGCTCGGCCAGGCCCATGGCGTGGGCCACGGCGGCGTCGACTCCCTGGAGGCGCCCCCCGTCGGAGAAGGAGTCGGGGGTGACGTTCACCACGCCCATGACGAGCGTCCTGGCGCCGAGCGTCCAGGCCCGCGACCTGCCCTTTACCTCGAAGACCCTCGCCGCCGCGTTGCGGAGGGCCTCCTCCATGGCCGAGGCGACCTCGCCGAGCCCCATGGACTGGCCCCTGAGCTTGTCCACGAGCAGACTCACCTGCCTGGCGGTGCCCGATACCAGCGCGCCGGTGTGGTCGATGCTGCACGAAACCGTCCCGCTGCTCACGGCCGCCTCGCCTCCTATGGAGAGCATATCCTGCTTTATGATGTTGGCCTGAGCAGGGCTGAGGTCTTCTAACTTGAGGTTATAATGGAGGAGTTTCGGGGCCATGATGCGGATACCCGCCGGGTTTACGCCTATCCGCGCCATCTCGGCATGGGATCTCTCAAGAGTCGTTATCTCAAGACATCTGACAGGTAGAGCCAATAAGGTCTCCAGAGGGTTTTAGTAGCAGATGAGACGGCCGGGAGAAGTCCGGCGCCGGAAAGGCGGGACCGGAGGCTGCCGCGAAGGCCGCCGCCCGGGCCCCCCGCCCACCGCGGCCGCGCCGTTAAGAATCAAGGACACCCGCGGGCCGGGCCGGAGTTGAAAAACCCGCGCACCCCGGGGCCGCCGCCATGAAAATCACGCCCCGAAGCGGACCTTGAAAATCACGCCCCGGAGCGGAACGAAAAATTGCCCCAGAAACGAACCTGAATATCACGCCCCGGAGCGTAACGAAAAATTGCCCCAGAAACGAACCTGAATATCACGCCCCGGAGCGTAACGAA
>JBHHVK010000099.1:0-7642 GCA_046754205.1 Thermodesulfobacteriota bacterium | reverse complement strand
TGGACAGGAGCCCGGCGAGGCTCGAGGCCGTGGAACGGGCCGCCGGACGGCTCGGGGCGACCATCGTAAGGACCCTCGCCGCGGACGCCTCGCGCCCCATGGAGCTCGGCGACATGCCCCCCGCGGGCTTCGACGCCGTGCTCCTCGACGCCCCCTGCACCGGGCTCGGGGTCCTGAGAAGGACGCCGGACATAAAACTCCGAAGAACGGAAGGGGATATAAAAAGGAGCTCAGAGCTTCAGGGGGAGCTTCTCGCAAACCTCTCCGCCTCGGTGGCGAGGGGCGGGAGGCTCGTCTACAGCGTATGCACCTTCGAGCCCGAAGAGACCGACGAGGTGGTCGACGCCTTCCTCTCCACGCACCGGGACTTTTCAGCGGAGGACGCCCGTGGGTGCCTCCCACCGGCCTGCGGGCCGCTGGTCGACGAAGGGGGGAGACTCAGGACCATGCCCCACCGGGGCGGCATGGATGGTTTTTTCGCGGCAAGGCTCAGAAGAAATTAGCCCCGGCGGCGGTAAGCGAACCCGGCCGGGGTTCAGTCACAGGCGTGGGACAGCTCTTCAATGACCAGCCCCCCGCCCGCGCCATCGCTCCCGCCTGCGGCTGCGGCCGCGTTCCCTGTGACGAGTGGGCCTGGCCCGACCTTGAAGACCAGCCAGTGGTCTTTTTCCGTATAGGTATACCGTGCGGGGTATCCGTCGGCGCTGCCGTGGTCGATGTCGTAGGTCTTGAAGAAGCCCGCGGCGGACACCTTCAAGGGGTATTCTTCGTCCGGCGAATCCGACGCGCCCAGCTTGAGGGCCCCGGATACCTGCTCTTCGTGGAACTCCATGGCGACCTCTTTGGTGCGCCGGTTGTAGTACAGGGATATCCACTTGAAGCGCGAGAGGCCGTGCCTTTTTACCATCTCGGAGCCGAAAGCGATGTCGCCGTTCTCGAGCACGCTGACCCGCTCGCGCGTCACCGCCGCACCGGACCGCATCGCGCCGGCGGGCCGCGCCCCGATAGCACCTTCAAGGGACCCTGACCGGAGGGCCCCGCCCAGGGGCCGCGTCTTGATGGCCTCGCCTATGGACTCTATCTCGTCGGCGAGGCGGAATATCTCTTCCCTCCGCCTGGTCTGGTCGTCGGTCACGCTTATGAAATGACCCGCGTTCTTTCTGATGGCCCCCGCCAGGGCGGCCATCCTCTCACCGGAAAGCGGATCGGTGACGTTACCCTGCAGGTACGACTCATAATCGGCGGCGCTGGCGAAGTCGGCCGGCGGGCGCATGAACCTGCTGGCGGCCCGGAAGAACAGGGGGAGACCCGTGGGAAGTCGAGGTATCCGCGTCATCATGTCCATGGCGAAACCGTCCGCCTCCACCTCCTGCGCCATGGCCCTTTGGGCGGAGACGTCCCCGAGCCCCGAATGCTCGGCGAGGGCGTGGCCGAACTCATGGGCCATGATAAAGGTGAGCACGGTCCTGAGGTACTCGTCGGCGACGACCTGGACCCTGCGGTCGCTGAGCGCTTTTTCGGGGATGCCGAGGGCCTCGAGGGGGTTGGGGTACCTTCCGCCCGGAAATTCCGAAGGGGCCCTCGAGGCGATTATGTCGACATAGTCCAGGACCACGGAGGTGTCGCACCTCCGCCTCTCGAACCAGGCCTCGGCTATGGCGAGGTCTCTGAAGAAACTGACCGTCAGGACCGGTATTATGACCACCCGCTCATCGGGGTCGGAGTAATAGTCGAGGGGAAATTTTTCGTCGCCTACAAGGGGCATCTTGAAGCGGATGTCAGCGGCGGCTATGGTCTCGGGGATGGTGAAATTGATGCGCAGGTCATCTATCCATAGACGATAGAGGTCGTGGTGGTACATGCGATAGCCGCTCTCGAGCCCTTCCGTGCCGTACATGCCGCTGTAGCCGGCGCCGGCCCCCCTTAGAAAAGGACCGGGGGCGAAGGAGACCGCAAAGAGCAGTATCAACGCAAACCATCTGGACATCTTACCTTCCTTGCCGCTGCGGAGACCCGCCGACGGCATCCCCACAGCAGCCCCGGAGGGCCAGCCAGGCCAGGGGCGGCCGCCCGGTTGCAATCACTTCGCGAGCGCCTCCTTGAACCTCTCCGTCTCCGCGTGCACACCGAAGCCGTCCGAGAATATCTCGTCAGGGGTTATGCCGTCGCGGCCGTAGTACTCCTCGTTCGATTTATGGTCTATCAGGAGGGCCGCCCCCTCAAGCGAAACCCCGGCGAAGAGTCCGCGGCTGCGCGAGTAGGAGTATATCTCGGCCTTGAGCATCACGTCCGTTGAGGCCTCGGCCTGGCGCCCCACCGGTCCGGCCGCTACGGCCAGGTCGGCCCCGAGGGTGACCTTGCCCCGGGTGATACCGTCCACGCCCTTCTTGCTCTTGAATACGAGGATTATATCCGTGCTCTGTGCGCCTATCTGGTAGCCCACCGACCCGCCGGTCAGGGAGATGAAGGACGGGTCGCTCCACCCGCCGTCCTCCTTTTTGACCACCAGGACCCCCCTGCCGTGGCGTCCGCCGATGACGAACCCCACTTTTATCACGCCCGGGATGACCGCGACCCCGTAGGAGCTTTCGAGGAGCGCCGGGGGTATGCCCTTCTCCGGTATGGCCTTTATCTCGGATAGGACCTCGGTTGCGGCCTCGATCTTCAACTTCTCCCTGGTGGCGGCCCCGGCCCCGGGAGGAACGCAGATGGAGAAGAGAACAAAGACGGCGAGCACTGAAAGACAGCGGCGGGTAATCGGGTTCATATCTGAAGGTCTCCTTTGTAGGGGTCGGCGGCGCTGGCACCCGACGACGGCTGCGCCCGTCCCCGAATCGGCGTCCCTCTTCGTATCTGATAAAAATACAACTTTTGGGCGCCCCTGTCAACACGGGAAGGGAAGGCGAGAGAGAGTACCGGGTGAGATGAAGGGGGGGCGGGAAGCTATGGGCCGTTTTTCCGCCCGCCCTCGATGGCGGAGGTTATATCTTCCTCGGTGACCGCCCCCTGCCTCAGGACCAGGACCCGGGGGCCGGTGACGTCCACCACGGTGGAGGGGGCCTTTGCCGGAAGCGCGCCCCCGTCTATGAGGACGTCCAGCGAGGGGCCGAAGTAGTCGGCGACCTGGCCGGGGGTCGAGGCCGGTGGCCTGCCCGAGGGGTTGGCGCTCGTGGCCGTAAGGGGCATGCCGGTAGTTTCGAGGAGCTTTACGGCGACCGGGGAGCCGGGGATGCGGACCCCGACCTTTCCGGTCCCGGCCGTGAGCCGGGGCGGGAGGCCGGGGCGCGCGCGGAAGACTATGGTAAGGGGGCCGGGCCAGAACCTTTCCATGAGCCTTTCGGCCCCGGGCGGGACCCCTTCGGCGACCCGGGCGAGCATCACGCCATCCGCCACTATGACGGAGACCGGGGAGTCAGCCGGGCGGCCCTTGAGGGTGAAGAGACGCTCCAGGGCCGCGGCGTTGAACGGGTCCACGGCGAGCCCGTAGAAGGTCTCCGTGGGGTAGGCCACCACGCGGCCGGCCCTTATGGCCAGGGCGGCCTCGGTAAAAGGGTAGTCCGCCCTTATGATCAACGGGCTGTCCGCAGCGGACACAGGCGCCTCCACCCTTACCCCTCCCTACGGGGTCTTTATAGTTTGACCTTCAGGGCCTTGTCGGCCACCTTCTTCGCCTCGCCCCGCCTGAACTCCACGAGGGCCGAGCGGAGGGCCGGGTCCGAGAGCGAGAGGACCTCGGCCGCGAATATGGCGGCGTTCTTCGCCCCGGCGCGGCCTATGGCCATCGTGGCCACGGGCACGCCTCCGGGCATCTGCACGGTGGAGAGTAGGGCGTCGAGCCCATTTAGCGGGCTCGAATCGATGGGCACCCCGATAACCGGCAGGGTCGTCTCGGCGGCTATGAAACCCGCGAGGTGCGCCGCGCTCCCGGCCCCGGCTATTATCACCTTTATCCCCCGCTTCTCGGCGGTCTTCGCGTAGCGTGAAGTGCGCGCCGGGGTCCTGTGGGCGCTCGAGACCGTAACCTCGTAGGGTATGGAGAACCCCTTGAGGACCTTTACGGCCTCTTCCATGACCGGAAGGTCGGAATCGCTTCCCATGACTATCCCCACCACTGGCTTTGCCATTTTTCGATCGCTCCGGATTATTTGTTTTCCTTCAAAGGGGCCCGGACGCCCTCGCCGAGGGCCTTCTTTCCGATGTCCCTGCGGTAATAGGCCCCCTCATAGGTAATCTTATCGACGGCGCGGTAGGTCCGCTCCATGGCGTCCCTTATGTCGTCGCCGAGGCCCGTGACCCCGAGGACCCGCCCGCCAGAGGTGACAACAAGGCCGTCCATTTCCGTCGTCCCGGCGTGGAATACCTCGACGTCAGGGGCGGCCGCGGCCTCGTCGAGGCCCCTTATCTCGAAGCCCTTTTCATAGGGGCCGGGATATCCCTTCGAGGCCATGACCACGCAGACGGCCGCCTTCGGGCTCCACCTGAGGGCGCGGCCGGCGAGCCTGCCTTCCGTAGCGGCAAGGAGGAGGTCCGCGAGGTCCGCGTCGAGACGCATCATCAGCGGCTGGCACTCGGGGTCGCCGAAACGGCAGTTGAACTCGAGGACCCTGGGGCGGCCTTCGGATATCATGAGCCCGGCGTAGAGGACCCCGCTGTAGGGCCTGCCCTCGGCCTCCATCGCCCTGACCGTGGGGACCATGATGGTCTCCATTATCTCGCGTTCGAGCTCCGGGGTGACGACAGGGGCCGGGGAGTAGGCGCCCATTCCGCCCGTGTTCGGCCCCCTGTCGCCGTCGTACGCGGCCTTGTGGTCCTGGCTGGGTGCGAAGGGGACGACGGTCCTGCCGTCGGTTATGGCTATGTAGGAGGCCTCCTCGCCGGTGAGGAACTCCTCGATTATGATCCTCCCGCCCGCCGCGCCGAAGGCGCGCTCCTCCATGATGAGGGCCACGGCCTCGACGGCCTCCTGCCTCGAGCGGCAGACGACGACGCCCTTTCCGGCGGCCAGCCCGTCGGCCTTGACGACCATGGGCGGGGCGTGGGTCTCTATGTAGGCCCGGGCCTCGTCGGGGTCCGTGAACTCCTTGTAGTGGCCCGTGGGGATGCCGTACTTCTCCAAAAGCCTCTTGGTGAAGACCTTGGACCCCTCGAGCTCGGCCGCCCGCCTGTCCGGGCCGAAGACCCTGAGTCCCGAGGCGGCGAACTCGTCGACTATGCCGAGGGTGAGCGGCAGCTCGGGGCCCACCACGGTGAGGTCCATCCCCGCGCCGAGGGCGAAGTCCCTGAGGCCCGTGATGTCCTCGGCGGCTACGGCGACGTTCTCACCGCAGAGCGCCGTGCCGGGGTTGCCGGGGGCGGAGTATACCTTCTCGACCCCCGGGCTCCGGGAGAGCTTCCAGGCCAATGCGTGCTCCCTTCCGCCGCCGCCTACGATTAAAATTTTCATAATAATCTCTTCTCGCCTGTAAGCCGCGGCGGTCATGCCCGCCGCGCCCCGAAACTTAATGTCTGAAGTGCCTTACGCCGGTAAAGACCATCGCCATGCCGTGCTCGTCGGCGGCCTTTATGACCTCCTCGTCCCTTATGGACCCCCCCGGCTGTATTATGGCCGCAACCCCGTGCTCGGCGGCCATGTCCACGTTGTCGCGGAAGGGGAAGAAGGCGTCCGAGGCGAGCACCGAGCCCTTGACGTCGAGCCCGGCGTCGGCGGCCTTCATGACCGCTATTCTGGTGGAGTCTATCCTGGACATCTGGCCCGCGCCTATGCCGATGGTGGCGTTGCACCTGGCGAGTATTATGGCGTTGCTCTTTACACGCCTGCATACGTTCCAGGCGAAGAGGAGGTCGGAGAGCTCGGGGTCCTCGGGGGCCCTTTTGGTGACGACCTTGAGGTCGACGGCGCTGCCGGCGTCGACGGTCTGGAGGAGCACCCCGCCGCAGACCCTCTTTATCTCCACCTGTCCGCCGCTTCCGCCCTCGGCGGTGCAGCAATGGTCGCCGGGCACCCCGACGTCGAGGACCCGTAGGTTCTTCTTGGCCCTGAACGCTTCGAGCGCGCCGGGGTCGTAGCCCGGGGCTATGACGGCCTCGAGGAAGATGCCCGTAAGGGTTTCGGCCACCTCCCTGGTCACGGGCCTGTTAAAGCCCACGATGCCGCCGAAGGCGGAGGTGGAGTCGCAGGCGTAGGCCGCGTTGTAGGCGGCGAGTATCCCCTCGTCGCTCGTGGCCGTGCCGCAGGGGTTGTTGTGCTTTATTATCACGGCGGCGGGCTCGGAGAACTCGCGCACGAGCCTCAGGGCGGAGTCGAGGTCGAGTATGTTGTTGTAGGAGAGGTCCTTGCCCTGGAGCTTGGCGGCCGAGCCGAGCCCCTCGAAGACGCCCGGCTCGCGGTAGAAGGCGGCGGCCTGATGGGGGTTTTCGCCGTAACGGAGGTCGCAGACCTTCTGGAACTGGACGGTGCAGGTGTCGGGGAAGCGCTTTGGCTCCTCGACCTCGGGGGAATCGGGCACGGAGCCGAGGTAGTTGGATATGGCGGCGTCGTAGCGCGCGGTGAGCTGGAAGGCCTTCCTGGCAAGGTCGAAGCGCGTGGTCGCAGAAAGCATCCCCTTGCGGGCGCGCAGCTCATCGAGGACGGAGGCGTAGTCCTCCGGGTCCACGACCACCGCCACGTCGTCATGGTTCTTGGCGGCGGCCCTTATCATGGTGGGGCCCCCGATGTCTATGTTCTCTATCGCATCGGCCAGCGAGCACCCTCCCGCTACGGTCTTCTCGAATGCGTAGAGGTTTACGACCACCATGTCTATGGGCTTTATGCCATGGGCCTCCATGTCGCCTGCGTGGGAGGGGTTGGAGCGCATGGCGAGGATGCCGCCGTGGATCTTCGGGTGGAGCGTCTTGAGCCGTCCGTCCATCATCTCGGGAAAGCCCGTATGCTCCTCGATGGGCACGACCTCGACGCCAGATGCCCTTATGACGTCGGCCGTGCCCCCGGTGGAAATTATCTCCACCCCCAGGTCGGCGAGCACGCGAGCGAACTCCCCGATGCCCGTCTTGTCGGTCACGCTTATTATGGCCCTTTCGATCTTCTTCATGCCCCCTTACACCCCCTCGGCTTTCTTAATAAAGATGGGTAGTAACGCACAGTTGCCTCCAGATACGGAAGTATCAAAAATCCATGTTGGCGATGAACTCTCCCTCGAAGAGGGCGCTGCCTGAAAGCGACAGATAGGTCGCCTCCCCGGCCGTGCGCTCGGCCTCGGCCTTTGAGGCCCGGGAGCCGATGACCATTACAACGCCCTTTAAGGCGGCGTCCCCGGCAAACTCGGTCACCGGGAGCCAGAGGGGGTCGAGTACCCCTATTTCGGCAAGCGACCCCTTGTTGATGTTGGACCCGAAGGCCCCTGCGAGGTGGACCCTTTCGACGTCACCCGGGCCGACCCCGGCCTTCTTCATAAGGACCGAGATGCCCGCGCGGATGGCGGCCTTGGCCGTCTGGAGCGAGCGGATGTCCCGTTGGGTGAGCGATACCTCGCCCCCCGACCCCCTGTAGAGGACGAAGGAGTTGGACCCCCCGCCGCCCCCCCCCTCCCGTATCTTCACGGAGAGGTTGGTGGAGACCTCGTCGGGCCCCTTTATCCTCCCGCTC
>JBHHVK010000098.1:0-7897 GCA_046754205.1 Thermodesulfobacteriota bacterium | reverse complement strand
CCCGGCGGGCTCATAGAGGTACTTGGAAAAGATCATGTAGGACATTATGGCAACTCCCACGGCGGATATCAAGACCGCGCCGGCGGAGACGTCCTTGGCGTTACGGGCTATTATATGGTGGCGGTCCTCTATGAGGTTCACCGCCTCTTCTATGGCCGTGTTGATCATCTCGGCGAAGAGCAGGATGATAATCGAGGTGCTGAAGAGGACGAACTCCACTATGGGGAGCTCGAATATGAGGCTCAGGATGAGCGCGGCGGCGGCTATGGCGAAGTGCGCCTTCATGTGCTTCTGCGTCTTGAAGGCGTAGAGCACGCCTTCGATGGCGCAGTTGAAGGCCTCCAAGACCCCCTTCGGCTTTATGACCTCCCTGGGATCCTTCATCTCTCTCCTGAAGACGCCTGAAGCGGCGCGCAGGCCGCGTCGCCGCGTCGGACAAAAACCTCTTATATACAACCCTTCTCGCGGAGGACCCCGAGGAGCTCCCTTTCGACCTCCTTCATCCTCCGCGCCTGCGTGCCGCCGGCGGTATGGTCGTGCCCCACGAGGTGGAGTATGCCGTGGACGAGGAGCCGGGCGAGCTCTTCGGCCAGGGTCACGCCGAATTCATCGGCCTGGGCTCTGGCCTTTTCAATGGATATGACGACGTCGCCGAGCATGCCGCCTTCACCCATGGGAAAGCTCAGGACGTCCGTGGGGCGGTCGATGCGCCTGAACTCCCGGTTGAGCACGCGGATGCCGTCGTTGTCCGTAAGGAGAAGGCTCAGCTCCGAATCGTCGAGCCCCAGCTCCTCCAGGACGACCCGGGCCATCTTCTTTATAACGGCCCCGGCCCCATCGGCCCCGGCGGCCCCGCCCTCCGGGGCCGGTCTCTCGTCGGTTATCAGAATCCGCAACCCCGGCCTCCTCCCACGGGCGGGACACAGCGCGCCGGCCCGGCCGTCATTCCTCTATCTCGATGAGGCTAGACTTCTCCTCCTTGAACTTCTTGAAGGCCTTTATCACCTCAGAGACGAGCGGATGCCGTACGACATCCTTTTCGGTAAACTCCACGAAACCTATACCATCGACCCCTTCGAGTATCATCCTGGCCTCCACGAGCCCCGAGGGTTTGGCGAGCGGAAGGTCTATCTGGGTTATGTCCCCGGTGACCACGGCCTTGGAGCCGAAGCCCAGGCGGGTGAGGAACATCTTCATCTGCTCCACCGTGGTGTTCTGCGCCTCGTCGAGGATGATGAAGGAGTCGTTGAGCGTCCTGCCCCTCATGAAGGCGAGTGGCGCCACCTCTATCACGCCCTTTTCGAGGAGGCTTTCGGCCCGGTCATAGTCGAGCATGTCCTGGAGGGCGTCGTAGAGTGGCCTGAGATAGGGGTCCACCTTGGCGGCGATGTCGCCGGGCAGGAAACCGAGCTTCTCGCCCGCCTCCACGGCCGGGCGGGTAAGGACTATCCTCTCGACGGACTTTTCCATGAGCGCGGAGACGGCCATGGCCATGGCGAGATAGGTCTTTCCCGTGCCGGCGGGGCCTATGGAGAAGACTATGTCATGGCCCCTTATGGCGTCGATGTACCTTTTCTGTCCGATGCTCTTGGGGGTTATGGATTTTTTTCTGAAGGTGGTGAATACGACGTCCGTGAAGACGTCCTCGAGGCGGGCCGAGCCGCCGGAAGAGACAAGCCGGAGGGCGTAGTCCATGTCGGCCGCCGAGAGCCTGTAACCCCTCCGGAGCAGCGCGTAGAGCTCGGTTATGAGACGCTCGGCGATGCCCGCCGTCTCGGCGCCCCCGGAGAGGGTCACCACGTTGCCCCTGGTCGAGATGGCCAGGCCGAGTTTTCTTTCAAGCCATTTCATGTTGGCCCCGCCCTGGCCGAAGAGCGTCATGGCGAGATCGTTGTCCTCGAGGGTTATCTTCCTGGTGGAGGATTGAGTCTTTTTCAATTGGACCCGCCCGTTATCGTTAGCCCCGGTTGACGGGGGCAAGGGCTCCGCGCCCTCCGCCGCCCGAGGCATGGGACGGCCTTATCTACCCTTGTTTCAATAACGAATCTATCATAACAAGGGCGGATTTGCAACGCAGGGGGAGGGCGGTCGCGAGGGGGCCGGGGGGTGTCATCCCCCCGGTGGCGGATTTCTTTCAGCAAATGATTATTGTGAAATCTTTCCCCATGTTATATATTTTATGGTGGACCGGTATAATCGTCAGGCGGCCCGCAGGGCCGCCTGACGGGACTATTGAAACGGGCGTAACAGCCATATCGGGAAGGGTCGATTCAGATGAATATCTTCTGTAAAGCGGCGCTGCTGGTGTCTACCATGGCGATCGCATCCGCCTCGCTGGCGACAAGCGCGGGGGCCGAGAGGCTGAAGACGATAGAGGTCGTCGACCGGACCGATACGAGGGAGACGATAAACGACCCGTCCATCTCGCATCCGGACGAGAAGTGTTCCATGGCCCAGTACCTTGAGCTTGCGGCGCCCGGGTCGCCGGGAAAGAGCCTTTTCATACACTATTCGCAGATAAAGAGCGTCTCCTTTGAGGGCGGAAAGAAAGGGATAGGGGCTGCGGTCCTGCTGGAGGACGGAGAAGTCGTCAAGGGCATGCTGCCTGACGTGAAGATGACGATAACCGGCAGGGGAGAGTTGGGAGACATAACCTACGATGACGCCGCGAAGATAAAGACCATAACCTTCCTCCGGTTCTCCACCTATGACGCGTCGGGTGAAGAGGTCGCCATAACCGGCGAGGCGGCCGCCTCGCGGTGGAAGGAGGGTAGAGAGAAGCGGTCCGCCTGGAGGATAGTGGACGGAAAGGGAGAGACCCTCGCCGGCGGCTTTGCCGTCATGGACTGCGACACCAGGGAAGACCCCTTCAGCTTCGTCAAAAAGGGGCTCATATACGTGCCGCGCAAGCTGAGGGTGGCCGCGCCCCTCGAGGCCATACCGGTGCAGCGTGGGGTGTCGAGGATATCGCTCGCCGCCGATAGGTTCGAGTCCGTGGAGATAACGGGCCGGGCGATCGACGGCAGGCCGGAGATGGTCCTCAAGAAGGGCAACGGGAAGAAATACACGGTGTCCCTGCTCCTGAGCGGCGTGGACAAGGACGACATGCTCCTCTTGCTGAGGCCCTACGGCTGGGAGGGCGTGCCCCTGCTCCCGCTCAGGAAGATTACGCTCAGGGCGGCAGAGGCACCGCCGGCTCCAAAGGCGGCCCCGGCGGCGCAGCGGCCCGCTCAGGCTCGGAAAGCAAAGCCCGAGGAGAAGAAAAAGGTAAAGGAAGAGGCGAAGAAGAAGGAAGAGGCCTCAGCGGCCAGGGACGCGCCGGCGAATCCGCCGACCCCCGCGCCGAAGGTGAAGACCCCGGAGAGGAAGGTATCGGGCAGGGGAACGGCCGGGTCCATCGAGTCGGTCGTCAGCGCCAGGGGGCTCATCAGGAAAGGCAGCACCATCACGATCAAGAACGACACCGGCGGCCCGGCGCTCGTCAAGGTCGTGGGGCCGACGAAGCGGCTCCTCAAGGTCCGTGAGGGGAAGGGCCGCACCATCAAGGTCCCCGCCGGAAAGTACCGCGTCCTCGTGCGTTACGGCAGCGGCCCCGATGATTACGCCTACGCCGAAGGCGACCCATTTGACGTAGTAGAGACCGAAAAGGAGTATTCCGTTACCACCATAACCCTTCACGATAAGGAGGGCGGCAACTACGGCACGCGCCCGCTCTCGCCCGAGGCGTTCAAGAAAGGACGCGCCGCGGGAGGGGCGCCTGAATAACGCCCGCCTGGCGGGGCAGACCCGCAGTAAATTCATCCGGTAAGATAAAAAGGTGGGCGGTGGCCACCGTACGGGCCTTTCACAGAAAAATTGTTAGAGACCATGAAGAGCAGATAGACCTGCTCTCTTCCGCAGAATCATCTAAGTCATTAAAAGAAATTCGGCAAAAGCGAAGCCTTGATTTATTCCTCTTTTGTCTGTGATTTAGTTATGAATCCAATTGTCTTGTTCCTGAACCAGCCATTGAAGAATGTCAAGTAGAACAGCACACCCATATCTAAAACCGTGATGAAAACCTTATACCCTTTCCCAGATTCCGATACCGAAATTATCTGGATTACTACAACCGACGATATGCCGTAAGCGAGATAAAGGTAATTCCAGCTTTTTTCACCTCTCACCACGCTCAACTTAGACCCCGTATCACGCTTCCTTTTGCGTTCGTCCCTCACGGCATAGACCAATAGAATTAAGAGCCCAACGTGAAGGGCTACAAGAATAACTGAGTCGCCAAGTAAGCAAAGGATTGAATCCATTTTCTACTATTCAGAATTATTCTAACTGTCATTTTATATTACTATTATATCACTATTAACTACCGCTCAAGCAAGAAATGAATATCAGCCGTGTAGCCGTGTAGGGTGGGCACGGCCCACCGCGTTCAAACATAATGCCCCGTCCTGTCATGCCGAATTCAGCCGTGTAGGGTGGGCACGGCCCACCATAGCAGCGTGCAAATAAACGGAGAAGGACGGCGGGCAATGCCCGCCCTACAAGACCGCCACATCCACCAGCCCCCTCCCGGACACAATCAGCCGGAACCAGCAACCCGCTTCCCCCCCCCCGCAACCCCTCAGATGTCATCCTGAACTCGTTTCAGGATCTACAGAGTCTGCCAGGCTGAGATGCTGAAATAAATTCAGCATGACAAACCAATAACCCGTTATACGTAGACCGATATCCGATAACTGATAACTGCTAACTGATAGCCCCGTAGGCTGTGCTCCGCCCACCGTATTCAGACATTCCTCATCCTACGGACCCGCCTCCACCCTCTATCCCCTATATGGGACCCACGTCACATACTTTGGACCCGGGACCGGGCAAAATCAGCAATTATATGTAAACTACCAGCAAAGGAGGGGAGGATATGACGAAAGACGACCTCGTGGAAAGGATCGCAGGTGAAGCGGAGATATCCAGGAAGGACGCCGAGGCGGCGCTCAGGGCCGTAACGAGCGGGATATCCGGAGCGCTGGCAACGGGAGACGGCGTGACCCTCACGGGCTTCGGGACCTTCAGCGTCGCCAACAGGGCCGCCAGGGCGGGGAGAAACCCCAGGACCGGCGAAAGCATACAGATTGCCGCCAGCCGCGGCGTGAAGTTCAAGCCCGGAAAGGCGCTCAAAGACTCGCTGAACTGAGCATCGACAGGAAGATATTTGCATCAAAGGGCAGGGCCATCCCTGCCCTTTTTTGTTTCCTGAAAGGTGCGGGAAATGCAATTTTGTCACCCTGAACTTGTTTCAGGGTCTCATAACATATTGAGTATGTAAAATGCTGAAACAATACTGAAACGAGTTCAGCACATGTTCAGCATGACATCGCTTGCTGGTTGGGCTTTTCTCCGCACCATGTTAGTGGAGCCCTCCCCCCACCCGCCCCACCCACAAAAAAACCCCCTTGCGGGGGGAGGCGTCCACCGGACGATGAGCAAGGGGGGGTCAATAGAAAAGCCCCGGCTCGGGGGCTTTTTTCATTCCTGAGGATGGGGTCCGGTTAAACTACGGCCAGGCTCTCGGAGAAGGGAGCGGCGTGGCGCCTTCCCCTGCGCGGGAGTTCTTCAATGAGCTCCCAGCTCCCGCTCTCTCTCAGGACCTTTTTGACGAGGCGGTTGTTCAGGTCGTGTCCGGAGCGGTGGGCTATGATGTGGCCGATGATGGGCACGCCCACGAGAGAGATGTCTCCCATGAGGTCGAGCACCTTGTGGCGGACGAACTCATCGGGGTAGCGGAGCCCCCCCTCGTTCAGTATCTCCCGCTCGCCTATGACGACGGCGTTGTTGAGAGAGCCGCCCTTTGCAAGACCGTTGGCCCTCAGGGTCTCCACGTCGCGCAGGAAGCCGAAGGTCCTGGCCCTGCCGACCTCGCGCCTGAAGACGTCCCTCGAGAAGTGTCCGCGGAAGGTCTGCTCGGCGAGGAAGGGATGGGCGAAGTCGATGGAGTAGTCGACGGAAAACTCCCAGTCGTCCACCGGCATGAGGAGTATGTACTTGCCGTCCTCCTCCACCCTTATGGGCTTACGGACCACCAGGTACTTCTTCGAGGCATCCAGGTCCGTAACGCCCACGGCGTCTATCATGTCCACGAACTCGGCCGCGCTTCCGTCGAGGATGGGGACCTCCGGGCCGTCGAGCTCCACGATGGCGTTGTCAACGCCGAGGGAGTAGAAGGCGGCGAGCATGTGCTCCACGGTGGAGACGGTCACGCCGGCCGCGCCGAGGCTCGTGGCGTAGCTTGTGGCCACGACACTCTCCGCCGACGCCCTGACCCTGGGAGAGCCGGGAAGGTCCGTCCTTACGAAGGTGATGCCCGAGCCGGCCGAGGCCGGGAATACGCAGACGTTTATGTCGCGGCCGCAGTGCAGGCCGACTCCGGAAAAACTTATTATGTCGCCAAGGGTTTGCTCAAACATAACTTACATGTAATACAGCAAGAATTGTGCCAACGAAGGAAATGCTTGGAAATCAACGGTTTAGACATGTACCCACCTCACCGGCCTGTGGCAAAAACGCAACAGAGCGGGAAAAAATCTCTTTTTTGCAACACTAACGCCTGCTGATAAGGTAAACGACGAGGCTTACGAGGAGGCTCGCTATAATGGACGTGGTGATGGGAAAGTAGAAGGAGAAGTTGTCCTTCCTGTAGTATATGTCGCCCGGGAGCCTTCCGAGCCACGGCACCTTCGGGGCCATGACGAATACCAACCCCACGATGACTATTATTACGCCCGTAAATATGAGGAACCTGCCCATGCCGACCATACGCCGCCTCTTGCCGGTCCTGCCGCATCCGGCTCAATTATAACCACCTGAGCGCGCGGGTGTCAACACCCGCTCCGCCGCGACCGTTCCGCCTCCCGGCGCCCCCCTCGGCCCCCTTGACATCAGACCCCCACAAATATTAATCTTACTGTGGACTTGAGCCTTAAAAAGATGTTAAACTGTATAGTTAAAGGACCGCCTTGAGAGACAAGACCGGCGCCGGGCACCCCCGCCGCCGGAAGACTTATAGAACCCGAAGAAAAGAAGACGAAGGAGGCCGATGAAATTCGAAAGCCTTGACATCAACCCGGACATCCTGAAGGGCGTGCGTGACGCAGAGTTCGAGCGATGCACACCGATCCAGGAACAGTCCCTCCCCGACACGCTGGAGGGCAAAGACCTCATCGCCCAGTCACAGACCGGCACCGGCAAGACCGCCGTATTCCTCATAACAATATTCAACAGGCTCCTGGCCGAAGGTAAAGGGCCGCTGGAGAGGCCTCGGGCGCTGGTGCTCGTGCCCACGAGGGAGCTCGCCATCCAGGTCGAGAGGGACGCGGAGCTGCTCGGCAAGCACCTGCCGATGAGGCACGTGGCGATATACGGCGGCGTGGATTACGAACGTCAGATCAATCCCCTGAGGGAGGGCGTCGACCTCGTGGTGGCCACCCCCGGCAGGATGATAGACCTCTACAAGTCAAAGGCCCTCCGGCTCGACGACGTGGAGATATTCATAATCGACGAGGCGGACAGGATGTTCGACATGGGTTTCGCCCCGGACGTGAGCTACATAGCCGGACGTCTTCCGAAGGACAAGCCCCGCCAGACGATGCTCTTTTCAGCCACCATCGACCACAACGTCATGAGGCTCTCGGAAAGGTACATGAAGCCCGAGGCGATCACGGTGGAGATCGAGCCCGAACAGATAACCGTCGATAAGATCGACCAGCGAGTAGTCTACACCTCTAACGAGGAGAAGATCCGCATGCTCCTCGGGCTCCTCAAAAGACCCGGAGTCGACAGGGTGATAATCTTCACCAACATGAAGAGAACGGCCGAGATGGTGGGCTTCAAGCTCAACGGCAACGAC
>JBHHVK010000097.1:0-7898 GCA_046754205.1 Thermodesulfobacteriota bacterium | reverse complement strand
ATATAAAAAAGGCCCGCAAGCCACGGGCTTACGGACCTTGACCACATGGGGAAAAAGGCGCGTGAACCGGCGACCGATGATCCATCAGGCCGCCTTGCTGCCGATCTTCTCCTCTTCCACCTCTACCTTGACCTTCTTCGGAAGGGCCGCCTTGCCGGCGGGCATGGTGAGCTCGAGTACGCCGTTCTTGTAAGTGGCGTGGACCTTGTCGGCCTCCACGCCCTCGGGCACCTGAAGTGTCCTCTCGAAGAGGCCGTAGGAAGACTCGTGGAAGATGTGTCCCTCTTTCTTCTTTTTCCATTCGGTCTTTCTCTCACCCTTTACGGTGAGAGTGTCACCGACTACCGAAACCTCGATGTCCTTCGGATCGATACCCGGCAGGTCCGCCTGTACGACATAGCTGCCGTCTCTCATGAAGCAGTTCATCGACGGACGCCACATCTCTCCTCTCATCATCATCCCGGGAGTGAGGCTGCCGAATGTCTTTCTGAAGAGGTCATCGAGCTCGCTCTGGATTGTGGACAGCTCCTTGAAGGGCTCCCATTTTCTGATGGCAAACATATAGCTCACCTCCTTTTACCTATACTACGCCTTCTCCCCCCTGATACCCATTCCCTTAATTATATTATAGTACCGGAGAGAAGCTCTGTCAAGGGTCGGCGGGCATGACTCGGTTCGGAAAAAGGCTGGTAAAACAGACAGTTAAGTCCTGGAACGGGGGCGGGAAGTGGCCGCCCGCCCGGCCCCGGTGACAAGGTTTCGGCCTCTCTCCTTGGAGGCGTACATGGCCGAGTCGGCCTGCTTTATGAGCTCGTCCCTCGTCTCCGTCATGCCCCGGCCGCTCCCTGTGCATGCGCCGATGGAGGCGACCCCTATGCTCGCGGTGATGACCCCGGTTATCCTCAGGGCCCTTTCCACGCCCCCGCCCTTCTTCCTTATAAAGACGCGGCCCTCTATGGCGGCGCGGAGCCCTTCGGCGTACCTCAGGGCCTCGTCGAGGCCGGTCCCCGGAAGGATTATCACGAACTCGTCTCCGCCGTACCGGGTCGGCACCCCGTCCCTGCCGGCGAGGGTGTCGCAGATGAGCCCGCCTATCTCAGCGAGTACGCGGCTCCCGGCGAGGTGGCCATAGGTGTCGTTCACCTCCTTGAAGTGGTCGAGGTCGAGGAACAGCAGGCTCAGGTCCGTGCCCGAGCCGAGCGCCTTCGTCACGCCCCTTGTGAGGCTGCCGTAGAAGTGCCTGTCATTAAACAGGCCCGTCAGGTTGTCCCTCTTGGACAGCTCGGCGAAGCGTTTGGCGTCGAGAGAGTTCTGTATCAGGGTGCTGGTGTACTCGGCGAAGATCTCCAGGAGCGTGAGGTCGTCTTTGCCGTAGTCGATGCCACGTGTGCGGTTTATAAGCTCGATGACCCCGATGGTGGAGCCCGTTATCCTGATGGGGGCGCATACGATGGACCTGCTCCTGAACCTGGTCTTCTCGTCTATGGCGGAGTAGAATGTCATGTCCTCGGAGACGTGCCTGCTGATGTAAGGCTTGCCGGTGCTGTAGGTCCGCCCCACTATGCCCACGTTGACGGGCAGGTGGGTGTTGGTGAGCGAAGCGGAGCCCTTGCCGAAGCAGGCGACGAAGTACAGGCGTCCCTTCTTCTCCTTCTTCAGGTCGAGCGTGGGGTCGTCGAGGAGTATGGAGCCGGACTGCGAGGGGACGAACCTGTTGGCCCAAAGGAGTATCTCCTTGAGCATGGCCTTGAGGTCCACGTCCCCGGCCCTGTACTCCCTCCTCTTCTTCCTCTCGAGTATCTTGTCGAGTATGTACTGGTTCGCCGTATGTATGCGCATCGTGGTCGACGTTGCGTGATATGCCGGGAATCGTCCGTTTTTACAAGGGATTTATCGCTCGGGAACGCCCGCTGAATGCGCGCCCAGGCGCGGTCCCACAGATATTAGCACAAAGCGGGGGTGGTGTAAACTCGCCCACATTAGTCTGGACAAAGATTGCCTTAAGGGTTACTTTTAAAGGGTAAATACCGAAAGCGCGCGGTTGAGATGGCAGCGGGACAAAACCCTCCAGTCGACAGGATCCCCTTTATAATCGGTACGGCCGGACACATAGACCACGGCAAGACCGCCCTTGTGCGCGCCCTTACCGGCATGGATACGGACAGGCTCATCGATGAGAAGAGGCGGGGGGTAAGCATCGACCTCGGCTTCGCCTACTGCGACTTCCCCTCCGGGGGCACCGGGGGCCGGGCAGTCAGGGCGGCCATAGTCGACGTGCCCGGGCACGAGCGTTTTATAAGGAACATGCTCGCCGGGATCACCGGCATAGACATGGTCCTGTTCGTGGTCGCCGCCGACGACGGCGTGATGCCCCAGACCCGTGAGCACCTCGACATCGTAAACCTCCTCGGGGTCACGAGCGGGGTCTTCATCATAACCAAGGCGGACCTCGCGGGCCCTGAAAGGCTCGACGAGGTGCGCGGCCAGATAGAGGAGTTGATCGAGCCCACGGCGCTTGCGGGCTCGCCCGTAGTAGCCGTCTCGGCCGCCACGGGCGACGGCGTCGAGGCCCTCAAGAGGCTCGTGGGCGAAAGGCTCGCCCCGAGGGACGCATCCGCCTCCAGGGGGCTGTTCAGGCTCCCCGTGGACAGGTCCTTTTCGGTAAAGGGCTTCGGGGCGGTCGTTACCGGCACGGTCGCCTCGGGCTCGATAGCCAGGGGTGAGCAGGCCATACTCTTTCCAACCGGGGCGACCGTCAGGGTGCGGGGCATACAGTCCCTCTACATGGACGCCGACAGGGTAACGGCGGGCCAGAGGGCCGCGGTCAACCTCTCGGCGGTCTCCCACCGGGAGGTAGAGAGGGGCTTCGTCGTCGCCTCACCGGCCCTCGCCGGGTTCGCGGCCTTCGCGCGGAGGGGGGAGACGATGAAGGTGGACTGCGTCCTCGACCTTCTCGGGGGGGCGAAGCCCGGTGGGAGGGCCCGCGCCCGCAGGCCGATAAGGAACCACGCCGAGTTGAAGGTCCACCACTTCACAGGAGAGGCGCTCGCGCGGGTGGTCTTCCCCGGCAGAAAGCTCGTCGCCCCCGGCTCGAGGCTCCCGGCCAGGCTGGTCCTCAAGCGTCCGCTCCTCATGCTACGCGGCGACAGGTTCATACTCCGCGACCCGGCGACCAACACCACCGTCGGAGGCGGAGAGGTCTCCGTCCCCTATCTTGACGCCGCCTGCACCCCGGCCGTTGGCAGGCTCGCCGCCGCTGCAGGGGAGGGCGTGGGACCGGTCTCCGTCCTCTCCGACATCATAGAGAAGACCGGCAGGCCCGGGGTCGAACTCGCCGCCGCCTCGCTCATGCTCAACGCCGCGCCGACCGACCTCGAAGGCGCTCTAACCGAAGGGGCCGCCGGCCTCGGCGTCATGGGCGGCTATGTCGTAAGCCTCGAGCGCGCCGAGGCCGTAACAAAGGCGGCCGTAGAGGCCGTAAGGGCCCATCACGCCGGACACCCCTCCGAGGCCGGGTTGGACGAGGGCAGGCTCGCCGGAGAGCTCGGCAGCGCCTTCAGGGCGGAGCCGGCGCTCATGCGGGAAATAGTAGCGGGTGCTGTCGCAAGGGGCCTCATAAGGAGGACCGGGTCTACGCTCTCCATGCCTTCGCACAGGCCGGGGCTTACCGGCAGGGACGCCCTCATAGAGAAGGATATCCTTAGGCTCGGGGCGAAGGGGCTTCGGCCCATCGGCGCGGCTGAGGTGGAAGGGCTCCCCTACGGCACCAAGGAGGTGGAAAAGGTCCTCAGGTATCTCGTCGAAAGGGGAGAGCTCGTAAGGCTCAAGGCCGGCACGTACCTCTCCGGAGAGGCCGTCGAGGGGGCGAGGGCGCTCCTCGTCGCCCACCTCGGGAGCGGGGGAGAGATAAGGGCCGCCGAGTTCAGGGACCTCATCGGCTGCGGAAGGAAGCTCGCCATAGAGATACTCGAGTATTTCGACACAGTGGGCCTTACCCTCAGAAAGGGCGACGTGCGCACACTCAGGGGCTGAGCGGCGGCGCGCAGGAAGCGGGGGCGCTCCCCTGTCGAGGACGTCTGCATGCATCTCAGGTTCAAACATCTGAAAAAGGGGTTCCGGGTCTTCAGCGCGGCCTTCACCATCGCGCTCCTCCTCGTCATGTACACCCCGGCGGCGAACTACATGGCGCGGCCGCTCGTGGTCGCCGAGAGGCTCGGGCGGGCCGACCTCATCGTGGTCCTCGGGGGTGGGATATACAGAAACGGGGATCTGAGCGCCCAGTCCAAGGAGAGGCTCATAAAGGGGCTGGTCACCCTGAGGGACGGATACGCCCCGAGGATACTCTTTTCCGGCGGGGCCTTCTCCGGCCCCGTCGGCAGGACCGTCCATACCCTCTCGGGCGGGCGGGTAAATGGGCTGAGAGCGTTCAGTGAGGCCGAGGCCATGAAGGATACGGCCCTCCGGCTCGGGCTGCCCGCCGGGGCGATTCGCATCGACCCGGCATCCCAGAATACCTACGAGAACCTCCTCGGGGCCGAGGACCTCATGAGGCGCGAGGGCCTTGCCACCTGCATCCTCGTCACCTCGCCCGTTCACATGATGCGCGCCTTACTCGTGGCGAGAAGGCTCGGCATCACGGCCTATCCGGCGCCCGTGGCCGATTACACGCCCTACCGGGACTCCGCCATGGGGAGGCTCGTCCTCCTCGGGAGGGTCGTCCACGAGTACGGGGGCCTTGCGCTCTACAAGGTATACGGCTATATTTAGGGGAAGGTTCAAGGGAAAGGAAGGCGGAAGGATTGAACGAGGGAAAGAGGATAAAGCTTACGGGCTGGGCGAGCTGCGCCGGTTGAGCGGCCAAGCTCGGGCAAGACGCCCTGATGCAGGTCCTGCATCAGCTACCACACCAGCATGACGAAAACCTCCTCGTAGGCATAGAGACAGCGGACGACGCCGGGGTCTACAGGCTATCCGACGAGCTCGCCGTCATCTCCACCATGGACTTTTTCCCGCCCATAGTGGACGACCCGGCGGTCTTCGGCGCGATAGCCGCGGCCAACGCCCTCTCCGACGTCTACGCCATGGGGGGGACGCCGAAGCTCGCCCTTAACATCGTGGGTTTTCCCAAGGGGCTCCCCCTCGAGGTCCTCGGCGAAATACTCCGGGGGTCCATGGAAAAGCTCAAGGAGGCCGGGGTCCTGCTCGTCGGGGGGCACTCCGTCGAGGACCGTGAGGTAAAGTACGGGCTTTCGGTCACCGGCTTCGTGCACCCGGAAAAGGTCGTCACCAACAGGGGGGCGAGCGCCGGGGACAGCCTCGTCCTCACCAAGCCCCTCGGCGTGGGGGTCATAGCGAGCGCCGTGAAGGCGGGCAGGCGCACCGCCTCGGAGGCCGCCGATGCCATAGAGAGCATGGTCACGCTCAACAGGGCGGCCTCCGAGGCGATGGTCGAGGTCGGGGTCAGTGCCTGCACCGACATAACCGGCTACGGGCTCATGGGCCACTCGATGGAGATGGCCTCGGCCTCCGGGGCGGCCTTCGTGCTGAGGTCCG
The DNA here is from genome assembly GCA_046754205.1 of Thermodesulfobacteriota bacterium. Lineage (GTDB taxonomy): Bacteria > Desulfobacterota > GWC2-55-46 > GWC2-55-46 > JBHHVK01 > JBHHVK01. The sequence continues at coordinate 2,345 of JBHHVK010000097.1, read as the reverse complement.
GTGAGGTCCCGTTCTTCGACGGCGCAAAGAGGCTTGTCGCAAAGAGGTCGTGCAGGCCGAGAACACTCCTCGAGAACAGAGACCACCTCGCCCCGCAGGTGGAGACCTCCTCCTCCGTGGAGGAGGCCGCCGGGCTCCTCCTCTACGACCCCCAGACCTCGGGGGGCCTCCTCATCTCGGTAGCCGGCGAGCGTCTTCCCAGGCTCCTCGACGCCCTTGCCGCCAGGGGGGTGAGCGGCGCGGTCGTGGGGGAGGTGGTGGAGAAGACAGGCGCCTGGAAGATAAGGATAGAGTAGTCCACAAAACAAAACCGGAAAAGGAGAGGGACCATGTCCATCAACAACGTCGATCTCGAAAGGCTCGGGCAGACCGTCGAGGCCGTCAGGGCCGACCCGTCCAAGGCCAGGAAGACCAACAGGATAGAGGGGGTGTGGAACGCGGCCCCGGGGCCCCAGTTCAGCGCCACGGTCACATACGAGGGCGGGACCATGACCTTCGACGCCGACCAGCCGACGTTTCTCGGAGGGGGAGGGAGGAGCCCCGGGGCCATGCTCTACTGCCTCTTCGGCTCGGCCTCGTGCTACGCCGCCACCTTCGCCACGGTGGCCGCCTCCGAGGGCGTGGAGCTCAAGAGGTTTACCGTGACCGCGGAGTCGGATATCGATTTTTCAAAGCCGCTGGGCCTCTCGGACAACCCGATAGCCGAGGGCGTGAGGTTCACCCTCCACGTCGAAAGCGACGCCCCTGAGGAGAAGCTCGCCGAGATTGAGGAGATATCGAAGGAGAGGTGCCCGGCCGTCTACTGCCTCACGCAGCCCATACCGCTCACCACGGAGCTCGCCTTCGGGTAGGGGAGCCTCTCCCCGGCCAGGGGTTTTGCCGCCGCGGCCCCTCCCTTCCGGGAGGGGCCGCACTTTATTGAGGTCCCGTCCGCGGGCCACACCGAGGGCCCCGCAGGCTACATCAGGAAGATCAGGACGAGCGGGATGGTCACCAGGCTTGCGAGCGTCGAGAGGCCGATTACCGAGGCCACGAGGTCGCCCTGCACGTCGTACCTGTGGCTCACGATGAAGTTGATGACGGCGGCGGGCATGGCGGAGGAGAGGATTATGACCTTGGCGTTTGCCCCCTCGACCCCGAGGAGACGGACGAAGGCGAGGCCTATGAGGAAGCCGCCGCCGAGCCTGATGATCGAGCCGGCGATGCTCATCCCCGGGTAGGCAAGCCTGACCGAGTGGAGCCTCACGCCGAGGGCCACCTGCATCATGGGGATGGTGGCTGTGCCGAGCATGTCGAAGGCGGTGAGAAGGGGCCCAGGGATATCGACACGGCCGAGGTTGAGCCCTATCCCTATAGCGGCGGCGTAGATGAGCGGGAGCCGGAATATCTCCGAAAACCCGCCCCTGCCCTTGGCTATGAATATGCCGACCGAGTAGACGAGCAGGCTTACGGCTATGTAGTATATTACGGCCGCCGTAAGGCCGTCGGCGCCGAAGGCGAGCAGGGCGAGCGGGAAGGGGAGGTTGCCGGAGTTCATGAACATGGTGGGGAGGTAAAATCCCCTGAGGGAGGTCCTGCCCGTGGCCCTCAGGTAGCAGTAACTGAGGGCGCCGGTCCCGGCAACGACCACGAGCGCCGCGGCCGAGATGACGAGGAGGTCGTCGGTGACGAGAGGTTTCCTTGAAAGGGACGAAACGACGAGGGCGGGGATGGTGAGGTACAGGAGTATGTCCACCACGGGCCCGAGGCTTATCCGCCTGAACCCTGCGAACAGGTACCCCACGGCAATTATGGAGAAGACCGGGAATACGACACCCAGGACCTCCTTGACCGGCATCTCGCTCTCCCCATGCTTGAAGACCCGCCCGAAGGTCCGGGCGGGTCTCTTTCCGGCCCGCGCCCTGCTACAGTGGGGCTATCTCAACGAGGGTCTCATCGGGGTTCACCTCATCGCCCACCCTGACGTACACCTTCAGGACTTCTCCGGTAATGGGGGTGTGGACCTCGTTCTCCATCTTCATCGCCTCGACGGTGAGCACGGTGTCTCCCTCGGTGACCTTGTCGCCGACGGCCACCTTGAGCGAAGTCACCTTCCCCGGTATGGGGGTCGTGACGTCGCCCTCGTTGCGGGCCTTGGGCCTCGTGGAGTGGGGGCTGGTGGAGCTCTCTATCTCGCCGGCGGTCGAGGGGACTATTTCCTGGAGGGTCTCTATCATCACCTCCTCGAGGCGGTTGTCTATGGAGATGAAAAAGGGCCGCTTGCCGTCGTCGGCATGCCCCGAGCCCGCCACCTTGACGTGGTAGTTCTCGCCGTGGACCGTTACGTTGAACTCGCTCGGGGCGAG
>JBHHVK010000096.1:0-7899 GCA_046754205.1 Thermodesulfobacteriota bacterium | reverse complement strand
CCATAGCCGGGCTCATCATAGCCGTGCTCGCCGGCATCCTCGGCTTCGAGGTCATCCGCGTATCCGTGGAAAGGCTCCTCGACAACGGCGCGCCCAGGGTGGGGCTCTTCGCGCTCCTCGTGCCGGTAGTGACCATAGCCTCCAAGGGGGCGATGGCCTGGCACTTCCACCGCGTCGGCAGGAGCGTGGGCAGCCCGGCCCTCAGGGCCACCTCGCTGGACTCTCTCATGGACGTCTTCGTGGCCGCGGCCGTTCTCGTGGGTCTGGCCGGGGTGCGGCTCGGCTACGCCTTCCTCGACCCCATGGCCGGTTTCGTCGTAAGCATCTGGATAATCTACACCGGCTACCACATAGGCCTGGAGAACATAGACTACCTCATGGGCAAGTCCCCGCCGAAGCGGCTCATGGACGAGATAAAGAGGGCCGCCTGCTCCGTCGAGGGGGTCAGCGACGTAAACACCGTTAGGGCCCACTACGTGGGGAACTTCATACACGTTGAGATACACGTGGAGGTGGACAAGGACATGCCGACCGTCGAGTCCCACGCCATAGGCGAGGACGTGGAGAGGTCCATCGAGGGCCTCGGGGCCATAGACAGGGCCTTCGTCCACATAGACCCGGTATAGGACGCTGCGGAGGGGCGGGGAGAACTTTCCATGAACGAGCAGCTTACGGACAGTCTCGACACCAAGCAGGCCGAAGCGGTCCTGGACTCCTCGGGCCATCTCCTCATCGTCGCCCCCCCGGGGTCCGGCAAGACCCGGGTGCTCGCCGCGAGGTTCCGCCGCCTCGTCGCCGAGGCGGGCCCGGGGGGCGTGCTCGCCGTCACCTTCACCAACCGCGCCGCGCGCGAGATGGCCTGCAGGGTCGAGTCCCTTTTCGGAAGGGGCGCGGGCCCCTCGGCCGGGCTCAACATCACCACCTTCCACGCCTTCTGCCTCGCATTCCTCAGGGAGAGGCTCGGCGCGTTCACGCTCTACGGCAGGGCCGAGCAGGTGGCGCTCTTAAGGGAGCTCGGGGTCAAGGGGCCCGTAAACGCGGCCGACCGGATATCCTATCTGAAAAACGTCGGGTGCGAGGCGGACGACGAGTCCCGGGGGCTCAGGGAGATATACAACGAAGGGCTCAGGAGCGCCGGGGCCCTCGACCTCGACGACCTCGCCCTTGAGTCGATAAGACTGCTCGAAGGGGAAGGCCCGGAGGGGGGGCTCTTCGCCCACGTCCTCGTCGACGAGTACCAGGACATAAACCCTCCCCAGGCCCGCCTGGCCCGCCTCCTTGCCGGAACCGGCGGCAAGGTCTCGGCCATAGGCGACCCGGACCAGGCCATCTACGCCTTCAGGGGGTCCGACCCCGGGTGCTTCGCCGGTTTTGTCCGCGACTACCCGGGGGCCCGCACCGTCGAGCTCACCCGTTGCTACCGCTCGGGGGCGCGGATAGTCGAGGCCGCCTCCGCGGTCATGGGGGCGGGCCCCGTAAGGCCCGCCCGTGGGTTCAACCCCGTAAGGCCCGGGGGCGTCGTGACGGTTGTAAGCTCGCCCGACGCCCGGGCCGAGGCCGGGTACATCGTAGGGGAGATAGAAAGGCTCATGGGCGGGCTTTCGAGCCTGACGGTCGAGTCCGGGGAGACCGGACGGGCGGGCGCCAGGGAGTTGAGGTTTTCCGACTTCGCCGTGCTCGCCCGCACCAACGCTACGGCCGAGTCCATGGCCGGAGAGTTCGCCCGCTCATCGGTCCCCTTCCAGCTCGTCGGCCCGCAGGCCGCCGGGGTGACGTCCTTCATAAAACGCCTCAGGGGGGCCGTAGTGGGCGAAGGGGTGGAGGTAAAGGGGTTCGTCGAGCAGGAGGCCGTCTCTCTCGGCGAGGAGGCGAGAAGGGTCGTCCTCGACGCGGCCGCCTCAGAGACCGGAGCCGGCCCCGGGGGCCTCGCGTCATTTATCGAGAGGCTCGCCGTCGCGGAGCCGGAGGACCGCTTCGACATCACGGCCGACCGCGTAAGCATCATGACCATGCACATGACCAAGGGGCTCGAGTTCGACACCGTCTTCATAACGGGCGCCGAGGACGGCCTCATACCCCTTCGGACCGCCTCCGGCAGGTTCGACGTGGAGGAGGAGAGGAGGCTCTTCTACGTCGCCATGACGAGGGCCAGGGAGCGGCTCTACGTCACCACCGCCCGGAGGCGGCGGCTCTGGGGTGAGGTGAGCGACCGCGGGCCGTCGCCCTTCCTGGCAGACGTGCCCGAGGCGCTCATAGGGAGGGTTGACCTAAGCGGGAAGACCCGCAGGAGGCGTCCGGTCCAGGGAGGGCTCTTCGATTGACCCGTGGGGGCAAGGGGGGCAAAGGGGGTGTGTGGTCTTCGGCGAAGGTCAATACCGGCCGCCGGGCCTGAAGTCCTCGATGTCGATTATCCTTACGTCCATCATGTCCGGGTGGTGCGGGTTTATGAGAAAATTGAACTCCCTCTCGGTAACGGCGGAGGGGACCTTAAGGAGGAGCGAGGCCCCCTCGGCCGCCCAGTTGGAGCCTATCTCGGCGAGCTCCGCCGGGGCGGGGTAGACCCTCCAGCCGGGGGGCAGGAAGCTGCCTGGCAGCCCTTCGGGCCTGATCCTGTCGGGGACCCTGATGGTGGCCACACAGATGTCCCCGGGCAGGAGAGAGAGGGGGACGTGCACCAGGAGCTCGAGGGCCGCCAGGGCGAGGCTCTCCGAGGCGATGATGACGCCCGCGCCCTTTTCGTTCCACCGCCCGCCCGCCGTCCCGGCGCCCCCGCCGGTCAGGTCCCCTATGAACTCTCTTTTGGCCATGCGATAGAGGTCCATCAGGAAGGGGTCCCGTGCATGATCCTCGCAAGCTCATCGAGGACCATGCCCATCCCGAACCTCGAGTCGAGAAGGCTCACGGGAGATGCCCCGGCAAGGGCGGACGAGGGCAGGTCCATCCATTTCAGGAACTTCTCCCTCTCCCCGAAGACCCTGTGGCCCATGGCCGCGACCACGGCCATCTGAAGGATGTGCTCAGAGACCGCCTGGCCGAAGCGTTTGCCCGGGGGGTGCCTCTGGACGGTCCTCCAGGTGACCGGCAGAAGGCCGGATATCCGGTGCATGGAGATGTCGAGGAATCCGGCGAGGCGTTCGAGGGAGTCCCTGGCAAGCCCCCTGCGCCCGAGCTCCACGAGGCCCAGTTCACTGTCGAGGCCCGTACCGATGGCCTCGACGCCGCCGAGTATCTCTTCTATTATCGCAAGCTCCAGGCCGACCTCCTCTCGCTCGTGTCATGACATTTGTCATAATTATAATGTAAATTGTCGTAAAGGTCAACCCCTGCCTCAGCCCCACCGCGGGCCGAAGAAACCGCCCTTGAGTCTTTGTGTCTCCAATCACATATCTTTGCCCGGGACTGGTGTATTGAAATATCTATGCGTCGGGGCCCCGCCCCGGCGCCGGTCGCGCGCCAAAAGCGACGACATCGCGTCAAACCGGAAGGCAACCATACAGGAGGAAGAAATGTCTATTTCCGAATACCTCGCAATCTGGCCGGACCAGCCCGCGCTCTCGCTCCTGCTGTGGATATGCATGGCGGTGGTCGTTCTGTACCTTGCGCGCACCCCGGCGCACCAGTTCATAAGGTCCATGACGCGGACCCTCAGCCGGGCCTTGAGGATGGCCGCCAAGAGCGTGCTCCTGGCCGAGGACAGGCTCGCGGCGAGGAACAGGGAGGTCATTCTCGCCGAGGGCAGAGGCGCCTGCGAGCACTCCATCGAGCGGGAGTTCCACAGGATAGACGCCGCCATAAAGAAGGACCTCTCGGCCTATCCGCTCCTCAACAGGACGCTCTCCGACCTGGCCACCAGGATAGACGACGACTACTCGAAGAGCGAGGAGGTCCCGCCGTCGCCCTCGAGCTGGGTCAACGCCATAGAGGCGGTGGCCAAGATCCGCTCGGCCGGCGACACCCTTACGGCCAAGATGCTCGGCGACATAAAGACGACCATCGGCGAGCAGCACCAGCAGGCGATGGCCGAGTACCGGAAGCAGTCGAGCGAGCGCCACACCGTGCTCGGCAAGACCGCCCCCTACTGGAGGGAGCTCCTCGCCAAGCTCGACAGGGTGGGCGGCACCATCAGGGGCATCCAGCAGCGCTCCACCGTCATAGACCGGAAGCTCAAGGACTTCGATGACCTCCGGACGAACTCGGATCGCGCGGCCCAGACGCTCGCCGTATCGAGCATGACCCAGTTCGTCATAGCCGGCCTCGTGCTCCTCGTGGCCATAGGAGGGGCGGCCATAAACTTCAACCTCATAGCGCTGCCCATGAGCGAGATGGTCGGCGGCGGGTCCTACATAGGCCCCTACAAGACCTCTTCGATAGCCGCGATGGTGATAATCATGGTCGAGGCGGCGATGGGGCTCTACCTCATGGAGGCGCTGCGCATAACGAGCCTCTTCCCGGTCATCGGCTCCATGAACGACAAGATGAGGGTGCGCATGATATGGATAACCTTCTCGATCCTCTTCGTGCTCGCCGGCGTGGAGGCCTCGCTCGCCTACATGCGCGACATGATAGCCTCCGATACCGCGGCCCTCAGGCAGTCGCTCGCCCAGATAGATGCCGCCGATGGCTCCGGCTCCTGGATACCGACCGTGGGGCAGATGGTCATGGGCTTTATCCTCCCCTTCGCCCTGACCTTCGTGGCCATCCCGCTGGAGAGCTTCATCCACTCCTCGCGCACCGTCCTGGGGGTCTTCATCGCCTGGTGCCTGAGGGCCTTCGCCTTCACGCTGAGGCTTGTGGGCGGCGTGGTGAAGAACTCCGGGCTCATCCTGGTAAGTCTCTATGACCTGGCGATATTCCCCGCGCTCAGGCTCGAAAGGCTCGTCAACCATAAACACAAAAACCCCGGGGCTGAGTTCAGCTCCACGAGGTAGAGGTGACCGTGATGACCAAGCTGAGGAACATATTCATTCCCGCTCTGCTCCTGGTCCTGGGCGGGGTGCTGTACGGGTGCAGTGACGCGGCGAGCCGCGCCACCGGGGTGTACATGCTCCTTGACACCTCCGGGACCTACTCCAAGGAGCTCAAGAAGGCCAACACCATAGTCAAGTACCTCCTCGGTACGCTCCAGCCGGGCGACTCGCTCGCCGTGGCCCGCATAGACAGCGGCTCCTTCAGCGAGAAGGACATCGTGGGAAAGGCGACATTCGACGTCCGCCCCTCGGCGTCCAACGCCCAGAAGCGGGAGTTCAGCCGGAGGATAGACCAGTTCGTCACCACCGTAAGGGGGTCGAGCAATACGGACATATCGGGAGGAGTGTTGCAGGCCGTGGAGTTCCTCAACGAGACAGGGGCCGGGAAGAAGTACATACTCATCTTCTCCGACCTCGAGGAGGACCTCGTCGCCGGGCAGGTGCGCGACTTCCCCATCGACTTCGACGGCTTCTACGTCGTGGCCCTCAACGTGACGAAGTTGAGGAGCGACAACGTCGACCCCCGCGACTACATGAAGCGTCTCGAGATGTGGCAGAAGCGCGTCGTTGACGGCGGGGGCGAGTGGAAGGTGGTAAACGACCTCGAGCGCCTCGACAGGATGCTGTAGGCCGCGGGCCCGGGTCATGAAAAAAGAGGGGATGGACCAAAAGGTCCATCCCCTCTTTTTTATCCGGCGGCGCCGAAGGCGCGGAGGGGTCGAATATCTACAGCCGCGCCCCTCAGGGCCTCTTCAGGATGCAGAAGAGCGCCAGCGGCTTGGGGTCGAGGGTGCCGTGGAAGACGCTCTCCTCGATGGAGTGGACCTCGAAGGCCGGGGTGAATAGCTCATGGATGTCCCCGGGGGTGAACCTGTAAGGCCCCCCTTCGAGGAGTGTTTCCATGTGGCTCATCACCTTGAGAAAGAGTATGCCGCCCGGGGCTATGAGCCCCTTTACGACCTCCACGTAATCGAGCCTGCGGTCCGGGGCGAGCGTGTGGAAGCAGCCGCGGTCGAAGACGAACGAGAACTCGCCCGTGAGCCGCGTGTCGAGGATGTCGTCGGCGAGGAACCTGACCTTCAGCCCCTTTTCAGCGGCCCTCTGCGCGGCGTCCCTTACGGCCGTCTCGGATATGTCCGTCGCCGTGACGTCGAAGCCGTACTCGGCGAGCGCCATGGCCTGGGTGCCGGGTCCGGTGCCGAGGTCGAGGCACCGGCCCTCGGTGACACCCATGGCCCGCAGGGCCACGGCGAGGTCGGGGTCCATCTCCGTGTAGTACCAGGGCATCGACTCGACTTCCGTGGTCCTGTAGTGCTCCTCCCAGTCCTCGATGATATTCCGTTGCTTCTCTTCCACCGTCTCCTCCTTATGGGCTTAGATCCTCGCGAGCACTCCAGAGTTGACCTCGGCGACCTTCTCCGGGCCGAAGAGCAGCTCCACGAGCTTGAAGGCGAACTCCACGGCCGTGCCCGGCCCCTGACTCGTTACCATGTTCCCGTCCACCACCACCCTCTCGTCCGATACCCTGGCGCCCGTAAGGACGCCCCTTACCGTGGGGTGGCTCGTCACTGTCCTGCCCGCCGTGAGGCCCGCCGCCGAGAGCACCGTGGGGGCCGCGCAGATGGCCGTAACGAGCCTTCCCCGGGCGTCGTGGTCCTTTACCAGCCTGGCTATCCGCTCGTCTCCGGCGAGGTTTTCCGTGCCCGCCGCGCCCCCGGGCAGGACTATCATCGCGAAGTCCCGGCCCATCGCCTCGTCGAGCGGGGCGTCGGGCTCGACCTTTATCCCGTTCCTGCCGGTTATTACGCCGCCCACGGTCCCGGCGAGCAGAACCTCCGCACCCGCCCTCCTGAGGATGTCCACGACCGCAAGGGCCTCTAACTCCTCGAACCCCGGGGCAAGGGGCACAAGAACGTCTTTCATTATCCACCTCGCATATGTAAGGAGTGATCGTAAAGGAATCCATCTTATTATACTATCCCTCTCCCCTTTGTCAAAGCGCGCCGGGCAGTCCCTTGCAATTTCTCCTTTTCGGTATAGTATTAAAAGGGCGCACCAGGGAAAAGAGGAAAGAGGGGCAGTGGACATGGAAAGGGGGATTAGATAGTGAAAAGGCGTGATACCGGCGGCGGAGCTGGCCCCGCCAACCACCTCAAGGGCGAGAAGAGCCCGTACCTCATCCAGCACATGTACAACCCGGTGGACTGGTACCCCTGGGGCGAAGAGGCGAGGGAGAAGGCCCGGCGCGAGAACAAGCCCATGCTCGTCTCCATCGGATACTCCACCTGCCACTGGTGCCACGTGATGGAGAGCGAGTCCTTCGAGGACCCGGCCACGGCCGGGGTCATGAACGAGAGGTTCGTGAGCGTCAAGGTGGACCGCGAGGAGAGGCCCGAGGTGGACAGCCTCTACATGAAGGCCGTACAGGCGCTTACGGGCCGGGGGGGCTGGCCCCTGAACGTCTTTACCACCCCCGACGGCGTCCCCTTCTACGGTGGCACCTACTTTCCCCCTGAGGACAAACACGGCCTGCCGGCCTTTACCAGCGTGCTCATTGCCGTAAGCGAGGCCTACGACAAGAACAGGACCCACGTGGAGAGGGTGACCTCGGAGGTGACCTCTGCCATTGAGAGTCTCAACGCCGCGGGCAGGGTGGACCTCGGCCCCGGGGTCGCTGAAAAGGCCCTCGATGCGGCCCGCGTCTACTTCGACCCGGTAAACGGCGGCTTCGGCGTCTCCACCAAGTTCCCCCACGCCATGTTCCTCCACTTCCTCCTGAAGCACCACGGGCGGACCGGCTCCGGGGACGCCCTTCACATCGTCGAGGCCTCTCTCAGGGCCATGGCCCTCGGCGGGATATACGACCACGTCGGAGGTGGGTTCCACAGGTACTCGGTGGACGAGCGGTGGGACGTGCCCCACTTCGAGAAGA
>JBHHVK010000095.1:0-7966 GCA_046754205.1 Thermodesulfobacteriota bacterium | reverse complement strand
CGATCGTCACCGGCAGGTACGACCTCGAGCCCACGCTCCCGGAGTCTTTCAGCGTCCTCATAAAGGAGCTCCAGAGCCTCGCCCTCGACATAAGTCTCATCGAGGAAGAGGAGAACTGAGGGGCCGGAGGGGGCAGAGGGGTGTGGGGGGGGGGCCTTGGGGGGCCGGGGGGGCCGCAGATGTTGACATCGCCCTTCGGCCGGAAGGTATTTTGAACTCAGAGCACAGCGCGGGTCCGCGGGGCCCCTTAAATGAAGGAGGTTGCCTTGGAAAGCCTTATGGCCCTGTTTGACAGGCGTAAGAAACCCATGGATTTTAACGCCATAAGGATCATCATCGCCTCGCCTGACACGATCAGGGGGTGGTCGCGCGGCGAGGTGAAAAAGCCCGAGACCATCAACTACAGGACCTTCAAGCCCGAGCGGGACGGGCTCTTCTGCGCCAAGATATTCGGCCCGGTAAAGGACTTCGAGTGCAACTGCGGCAAGTACAAGCGCATGAAGCACAGGGGAATAGTCTGCGAAAAGTGCGGCGTCGAGGTCATCCCCAGCAACGTCCGCCGCGAGAGGCTCGGACACATAGAGCTCGCCACCCCGGTGGCCCACATATGGTTCCTCAGGAGCCTCCCTTCACGCATAGGGGCGCTTGTCGACAAGACCCTCAAGGAGCTCGAACGCGTCCTCTACTACGAGAACTACATAGTCCTCGACCCGAAGGACACGGAACTGAAGGCGCACGAGCTCTTGAACGAGGAGAAGTTCCAGAAGGCCATCGAGAAGTGGGGCCCCGGCAGCTTCGAGTACGGCATGGGCGCCGAGGCGATCCGCGAGATGCTCGGGAGCCTCGAGCTTGAGAAGATATCCGCCGAGCTCCGCGAGGAGATGAGGAAGACCGCCAGCGACGCCAAGAAGAAGAGGATAGCGAAGAGGCTCAAGGTGGTGGAGGCCTTTATCACCTCCGGCAACTCGCCCGAGTGGATGATCCTCGAGGTCATCCCGGTCCTCCCGCCGGACCTCAGGCCGCTCGTGCCTCTCGACGGCGGCAGGTTCGCAACCAGCGACCTGAACGACCTCTACAGGCGCGTCATAAACAGGAACAACCGCCTCAAGCGCCTCATGGAGCTGAACGCCCCGGACATCATCATCCGCAACGAAAAGCGCATGCTCCAGGAGGCCGTGGACGCGCTCTTCGACAACGGCCGCAGGGGACGCATCATAACCGGGCAGAACAAGCGCCCGCTGAAATCGCTCTCGGACATGATAAAGGGCAAGGGGGGACGCTTCAGGCAGAACCTTCTCGGAAAGCGGGTGGACTACTCCGGCCGCTCGGTCATCGTCATAGGCCCCGACCTCCGGCTCCACCAGTGCGGCCTGCCCAAGAAGATGGCCCTCGAGCTCTTCAAGCCCTTCATATACCAGAGGCTCGAGGAGAAGGGCTACGCCACCACCATAAAGAGCGCCAAGAAGATGCTCGAAAAGGAGAGGCCCGAGGTCTGGGACGTCCTCGACGAGGTCATCCGCGAGCACCCTGTGATGCTCAACCGCGCGCCAACGCTCCACAGGCTCGGCATACTCGCCTTCGAGCCCATACTCATAGAGGGCAAGGCCATACAGCTCCATCCGCTCGTATGCACCGCCTTCAACGCGGACTTCGACGGGGACCAGATGGCCGTGCACGTGCCGCTGTCCGTGGAGGCGCGGATGGAGGCGAGGGTGCTCATGCTGAGCACGAACAACATCCTGTCGCCGGCCCACGGCAAGCCGGTCATCGTGCCCACCCAGGACATAGTCCTCGGCCTCTATTACCTCACCAGGGAGAGGCCCGGGGTCAAGGGGGAGGGCTGGTTCTTCAGCTCCACCGACGAGGTGCGCGCCGCCTACGACGCGGGCGAGGCGCACCTCCAGGCCCGCATAAAGCTCAGGTTCGACGGCGAGCTCAAAGAGACCACCGTGGGGCGCGTGCTCCTCTACGAGGTGGTCCCCTCATGCATAGAGTTCGACGAGGTCAACAAGGTCATGGACAAGAAGCGTCTCGCCGACCTCATAGACCTCTCCTACAGGCGTGGAGGCAACAAGGAGACGGTCATCCTCGCGGACAAGCTCAAGGACATGGGCTACAGCTGCGCCACCAGGGCGGGCATCTCCATCTGCATAGACGACATGAAGATACCCGAGAGCAAGGGCGAGCTGCTCGAGGCCTCCTACGACGAGGTCAAGGAGATACAGACGCAGTACAACGAAGGTCTCATAACCGACGGCGAGAGGTACAACAAGGTTATAGACATCTGGGCCCAGGCGACCGAGCAGATAGCCGACGAGATGCTCAAGGAGCTCGCCGTTGAAACCGTGGTCGACGAGGATGGCAAGGAAAGGTCGGCGCCCAGCTTCAACCCGATCTACATCATGGCCGACTCCGGCGCCAGGGGCTCGGCCCAGCAGATACGCCAGCTCGCCGGCATGAGGGGCCTTATGGCCAAGCCCTCGGGCGAGATCATAGAGACGCCTATCACCGCCAACTTCCGCGAGGGCCTTACCGTGCTCCAGTACTTCATATCCACGCACGGCGCCAGGAAGGGACTGGCGGATACGGCGCTCAAGACGGCCAACTCCGGATACCTCACCAGGCGCCTTGTGGACGTGGCCCAGGACGCCATAATCCAGGAGGAGGACTGCGGGACGCTGGACGGCATAATCCTCACACCCCTCATGGAAGGGGGCGAGGTCATAGAGACCATCGGCGAGAGGATCCTCGGCCGGGTCGTCCTCGAGGACGTGGTCGACACCTTCAGCGGAGACGTCGTCGTCCCGGCCAACGTCGAGATAGACGAGGCGAAGGTCGACGCCATCGAGGAGGCAGGCATAGAGAAGGTGAAGATAAGGAGCGTGCTCACCTGCAGGGCCGGCCGCGGGATATGCATCAAGTGCTACGGCCGCGACCTGACCCGGGGGCGCATGGTCGAGATGGGCGAGTCCGTCGGGGTCATATCGGCCCAGTCCATAGGAGAGCCGGGCACGCAGCTCACCATGAGGACCTTCCACATAGGAGGGACCGCTTCAAGGAGGGCCGAGCAGACGACCCTCGAAGCGCGCCACGAAGGCGTCGTAAAGTTCCACAACATCAACGTCGCCGCAAACTCCCGCGGCGAGTTCATAGTCATGAACCGCAACGGCGAGGTGGCCGTGCAGGACTCGGAGGGGAGGGACCGCGAGAGGGACACCGTTATCTACGGCGCCCGGCTCAGGGTCAAGGACGGCGACCGGGTAAAGTCCGGCGACATACTGGCGGAGTGGGACCCCTACACCATACCGATCATAACCGAGGTGGGCGGTGCCGCCCGTTTCGGGGACATCATAGACGGCAAGACCATGCGCGAGCAGGTCGACGAGGTCACGGGGCTTTCGAGCAAGGTGATCGTCTCCTACAAGGAGGCCGACATGAGGCCCAGGGTCTCGGTCAAGGACGACTCCGGCAGGACGCTCAAGATACCCGGCTCCAACATCCAGGCAAGGTACATGCTCCCCGTGAGCGCCATCCTTACGGTTAACGAGGGCGACCCCCTCAAGGCCGGGGATATCGTGGCCAAGATACCGAGGGAGACCACCAAGACCAAGGACATAACCGGAGGACTGCCGAGGGTCGCCGAGCTCTTCGAGGCGCGCAAGCCCAAGGAGACGGCGGTCATAAGCGAGATAGACGGCGTCGTCACCTTCGGTAAGGACACCAAGGGCAAGCGCAAGGTGGTCGTCACTCCCGATACCGGAGAGGCCAAGGAGTACCTCATCCCCAAGGGCAAGCACATAAGCGTCCGCGAGGGCGACCACTTAAGGGCGGGCGAGCCCCTGATGGACGGCTCCGCCAACCCCCACGACATCCTGAGGGTCCTCGGCGTAAAGGAGCTCGCAAAATACCTCGTCGACGAGGTCCAGGAGGTCTACCGCCTCCAGGGGGTGAAGATAAACGACAAGCACATCGAGGTCATAGTCCGCCAGATGCTCAAGAGGGTCACCATAAAGGACTCCGGGGACACGAGGTTCCTCGTTGGCGAGGCGGTCGAGAGGTATATCTTCGAGGAGGAGAACGACAGGGCGGTCATGGAGGGCAGGACCCCGGCCACGGCCGAGCCGATGCTCCAGGGCATAACCAAGGCCTCGCTCTCCACCGAGAGCTTCATTTCCGCGGCCTCCTTCCAGGAGACCACGAAGGTGCTCACCGGGGCCGCCGTCGAGGGCAAGATAGACCGGCTGAGGGGGCTCAAGGAGAACGTCATCATGGGACGCCTCATCCCGGCCGGCACAGGGTTCAGGCGCTACACCAAGCTCAAGGCCCACGTCGAAGGGCCCGAGTTCGAACCCGCCGCGGAGGTCAGCGAGGTCGCCCAGGCCGCCGACGTCGCCGAGGCCGAAGGGAGCGCCGCGGTCGTCGAAGGGGCCGCCGGCGGCGGCCCCGAGAGCTCGGCGGGAGAGTCCCCGGAGCCGGTGTAGAGCGGCCCCCTGCGCCCCGGCCACCCGCGGCGGTCCGAGGGACGCCTGTGCGCCCGGCCGCGCCCCAATTAGTGCTTGACACAGGCGATTAAAGCTGGTAGATTAATTGAATTTTCGCCATTAGGAAAGGTTAGCTATGCCGACGATAAACCAACTGGTCCGAAAGGGCAGAAAAAGCAAGCAAAAGAAGACCGATTCGCCGGCCCTCGAGAACTGTCCGCAGAAGAGGGGGGTCTGCACCAGGGTCTACACCACGACGCCCAAAAAGCCCAACTCGGCGCTCAGAAAGGTGACCAGGGTGAGGCTCACCAACGGCATAGAGGTGACGAGCTACATACCCGGCGTCGGCCACAACCTCCAGGAGCACTCCGTCGTGCTCATCAGGGGCGGCCGTGTCAAGGACCTTCCCGGCGTCAGGTACCACATCGTCAGGGGCACGCTCGATACCATGGGCGTGCAGGACAGGAAACAGTCCAGGAGCAAGTACGGCGCCAAGAGGCCGAAGTAACGGCCCACCGGGGCGGGAGGCCGTGAAGGTTCCCCCGCCATGGTGATAACAAGGGCCGCCGGGCCGCCGGGGCGCCGGGGCGCCATGAGAATGTTGCCCGCCCCGGACGACCGACAGCAATCATCCATCGTTAAGCGGAGGAGAGGTATGCCGCGCAAGGGGAATATCCCGAAGAAGAAAGTGCTTCCCGACGCGAAGTACGACGACACGACTGTGGCGAAGCTCATAAACAAGCTCACCCAGGACGGGAAGAAGAGCAAGGCCGAGGGCATCATCTACGGCGCCTTCGAGACCGTTGAGGAGAAGACCAAGACCGACCCCCTCCTGACCTTCAAGAAGGCCGTCGACAACATAAGGCCCGTTCTCGAGGTCAAATCCCGCAGGGTGGGGGGCGCCACCTACCAGGTCCCCGTCGACATCAGGCCGGAGCGCAAGCTCTCCCTGGCCCTCAGGTGGCTCGTGAAGTACTCCCGCGCCAGGGGCGAGAAGTCGATGGCCCAGAAGATGGCCGCCGAGATACTCGACGCCGCCGGCGGCAGGGGCGGGGCCGTAAAGAAGAAGGAAGATACGCACAGGATGGCGGAGTCGAACAAGGCCTTCGCGCACTATCGCTGGTAGAAAATACACCCGTCTTATAAAGATTCAACTGCGACTGCTCCGGTGATCACAGGCGGAGCAGTCTATCTTCTTCCCGGGGCCCTTTCCAGGTCCGTCCTCTTCCGGGGCGGGATGGCCTGTACCCGGCGGGCGGGTGAAAAGACGCCCCACGGCGTGGAAAAGCACATGGCAAGGTAACGAGGAGTTTTTTTGTGGCACGGCAGATACCCATAGATAGACAGAGAAACATCGGCATAATGGCCCACATCGACGCGGGCAAGACCACCACCACCGAGAGGGTGCTCTATTATACCGGTGTCACCTATAAGATAGGCGAGGTCCACGAGGGCACGGCCACCATGGACTGGATGGAGCAGGAGAAGGAGCGGGGTATCACCATAACCTCTGCGGCCACCACCTGCTCCTGGAAGGACGTGAGGATCAACATCATCGACACCCCCGGCCACGTGGACTTCACCATCGAAGTGGAGAGGTCGCTGCGGGTGCTCGACGGCGCCGTCGGCGTCTTCTGCTCCGTCGGGGGCGTCGAGCCGCAGAGCGAGACCGTCTGGCGGCAGGCGGACAAGTACAACGTGCCCAGGATCGCCTTCGTAAACAAGATGGACCGCCTCGGCGCGGACTTCTACAACGTCGTGAATATGATGGTGGACCGCCTCAAGACCCGTCCCGTGGTCATGCAGCTCCCCATAGGCAAGGAGGACTCCTTCAAGGGGCTGGTGGACCTGGTGACCATGAAGGCGATGGTATGGGACGAGGACATCCTCGGCGCAAAGTACCGCCTGGTGGACATCCCCGCCGACATGGAGTCCGACGCCGCCGAGTACAGGGACAAGCTCGTCGAGGCGGCCGCCGACTTCGACGAATCGCTCATGGAGAAGTACCTCGATGGCGGGGAGGTCTCCGAGGGCGAGCTCAGGGCGGCCATAAGGAAGGGCGCCATCTCGATCGGCATAACCCCGGTATTCTGCGGCTCCGCCTTCAAGAACAAGGGCGTGCAGCCGCTCCTCGACGCCGTCGTAGACTACCTCCCCTCTCCCGTGGAGGTCCCGGCCATCAAGGGCATCAACCCGAGTGACGACAGCGAGGAGACGAGGGAGGCTTCAGACGACGCGCCCTTTTCCGCCCTCGCCTTCAAGATAATGACCGACCCCTTCGTAGGCCAGCTCACGTTCTTCCGCGTCTACTCCGGCTGCATGGCGGCGGGTTCCTACGTGTACAACTCCACCAAGGACACCAAGGAACGTATAGGCCGGCTCGTCAAGATGCACGCCGACAAGCGCGAGGACGTCAAGGAGGTCTACGCCGGGGACATAGCGGCCGCCGTGGGCATGAAGTCGACTACCACTGGAGATACTATCTGCACCACCGGCAAGCCCGTCATACTCGAGGCCATGGAGTTCCCCGAGCCTGTGATGAGCATAGCCATCGAGCCCAAGACCAAGGCCGACCAGGAAAAGCTCGGCGTGAGTCTCCAGAAGCTCGCCGTAGAGGACCCCTCCTTCAGGGTCAAGACCGACGAGGAGACGGGCCAGACCATCATATCGGGCATGGGTGAGCTTCACCTCGAGATAATCGTCGACAGGCTCATGCGCGAGTTCAAGGTCGAGGCCAACGTCGGCAAGCCCCAGGTCGCCTACAAGGAGACCATCACCAGGGCCAACAAGGCCGAGGGCAAGTACATACGACAGACCGGCGGACGGGGCCAGTATGGCCATGTCTACCTCGAGGTGGAGCCCAACGAGCCGGGCGCGGGCTTCGAGTTCGTAAACAAGATCGTCGGTGGGGCCATCCCCAAGGAATACATCTCCTCGGTGGGAGCCGGGGTGAAGGAGGCCCTCGATACGGGCCAGCTCGCCGGCTACCCCGTCGTGGACGTCAAGGTCACCCTCTACGACGGGAGCTACCACGACGTGGACTCCTCTGAGATGGCCTTCAAGATAGCCGGCTCCATGGGCCTCAAGGAGGCCGCCAGGGGCGCCGGCCCCGTGCTCCTCGAACCCATAATGGAGGTAGAGGCGATTACACCCGAGCAGTTCATGGGCGATGTCATAGGGGACCTCAACTCCAGGCGCGGCAGGGTCCAGGGCATGGACACCAGGGCCGGCTTCCAGGTCATCTCGGCCCTCGTACCCTTGGCCAACATGTTCGGCTACTCCACGGACCTCCGGTCCATGACCCAGGGGCGGGCCTCCTACTCGATGCAGTTCGCCCATTACGAACAGGTGCCGAGCTCCGTCATGGAGGTACTGACGGCGAAGGTGCAGGCGAGATAGAGGGATATATTCACGGATCTGAAGGCAACTAATTTTCCCCGGAGGACAGTTATGAGCAAGGAGAAGTTCCAGAGAGACAAGCCCCA
>JBHHVK010000094.1:0-8053 GCA_046754205.1 Thermodesulfobacteriota bacterium | reverse complement strand
AGGCCCTCGAGCTCGCCGGCCGGCGCTTCCCTTTCCGGGGTGACGAATATCGGGATGCCGAACCTTATGGCCATGGCGACGTTGGCCCCGGTTTTCTTCTTCCTCGGGCCGGTTATCTCCTCTATGAAGAGCCTGTACGTCTTTTCGACCGGCGGCGGAGGGACCCGTATGCCGGCCCTCAGGGTCTTCTCCTGGTTTTCGCCGAGCGCCATCATCCTGGGGAAGAAGATGAGGTCTCCCGTCTCCCTGTAGACGTCTTTCCCTTCCTCGTCCTGGGTCCACTCGTAGGCCCTCACCTGCAGCTTCAGCTCTTCGGGCCCTTCGGAGAGTATGGTTACAAGTCCGGTCCTGACCTTTGATGTGAAGTCGAGCCTGATGGGGGTCACCCTGAAGACGCCTGCGCGCGCATGATGAGGAAAGAGGCACGGGCCGGCCAGAAGGCCTGTCAGCACCGCGAGAAGAGACAGAATCTTAAAGGGTTTCATATTCTTCCGGTTCCTTGATTTCCGCCGCCGCCCTCAGAGGGGCTCGACGGAGGTTTTAACTGGCCATGCGTACGTTCCGGGCTCTATGTTCTTCGAGAGAAGGAACCTGTATCTGAGCTCCACTATCGAGGGCCCCTTGCCGACATAGGGCCGCGCCACCCACGAGGCCCCCGAGCGGAAGACCACATCGGTGCCCAACCCCATTACCCTCACCTCGCTGAAGGCCCAGTCCGAGTACTCGAAGACCATAAGGTAGCCCGCCGGGCTGTTGTTCCTTACCTGGAGCCTGGAGGGCGCGGTGACGTCCACGTAACCGCGCGTGATGTCCGCGTAGGTAATTACTACCTCGCCCGGCTGGTTCAGCACCTTGAGAGTCGCAAGCGGCCTGACCGAGGCCATGACGCTTATGGAGACGTCTGGCGATGCGCTCTCCACCGTGGCGTCTGTCCCGGCGGCCGCGTCGCGGACGGCGGCGTATGAGATTACCGATGCGAGCGCCGCGGCAAGGAGCTTGCGCTGGAGCTTTAGCGCGTAATCTATATGGCGTTTCTCGGCGTAACCGGCCTCGACGAGCACGGTGCCGAGCTTTTTTCTACTCGCCCTCTGGCGGTGGAGGGCGTCCTGAAGCTGCTCGCAGGTTATGTGGTCGGTCGCTACGAGCAGTTCGCCGAGCCTGAACCCTGAGCCGCTGGTCGCCTTA
Organism: Thermodesulfobacteriota bacterium; assembly: GCA_046754205.1. Lineage (GTDB taxonomy): Bacteria > Desulfobacterota > GWC2-55-46 > GWC2-55-46 > JBHHVK01 > JBHHVK01. The sequence goes on along the minus strand of JBHHVK010000094.1, from coordinate 6,868 downwards.
CAGCGTAGGTTTCGCTGGAAGGCGAGTACGGCCTCGAGCTCATCGGCCGTAATGAGCCCGCGGCTGGTGAGCACCTCCCCGAGCATCTTCCCGGTGCGGGAGTGCTCTTCGAGGGCCTCGCGCAGCTCCCCCGCGCTTACACGGTTTGCGAGGGTCAGGAGCTCGCCGAGCATCCGGCCCTGCCCTGAAACGGCCTGGAGGGCGTCATCGAGGCTGGCGAGCCTCGTCTGGGCCGAGAGCGCGGCCTTGAGGTCCCTACGGCTCAGCGCGCCCCTGGCCACGAGTATCGTTCCGAGGGTCTCGCCCGTCTTTGCCTGCTCCGCGAGGCCGGCTTCGAGCTCCCCGGGGGAGATGAAGCCGCCCTCGACGAGCACCCGGCCGAGAGGGCGTTTGGTGAGCCGAAGTCCGGTGGGGGAAGGATCTTTGAGCCTGTTGCCCATGCTTACCGCTTTCATTATGAGAGCCTCGCGCCTCCCCGGCGTCCGGGGGCGCGGTCCCGACATCTCAATTCAAAAGGGGGGTGGCACCATCAAGCCACCCCCCTTTCAGAGTATCCGCGGCCCTGAAAAGGCGTATAGCCCGCCGCCTTTCAGGGGGTAATCGTTACGGTTACCGTGTCCTGGTAATTGCCGGCCAAGGCGTTGACGTAATCGGCGTTGGCCACGAGACCCGATACGGCCAGGTTGGCCGCCGTGGTCTTGCCGGCGCCGGTTCCGGTGTTCGTGTAGCTTATGGTGTAGGGTATGAACTGCGTGGGGTCCGTGGCGTGCTGCATCCTCGGGCCGCCGACGTTGTAGAGCCCTCCGTCGTCGCCTACGGTGTACGTCGCGCCCTTGGTGCACCAGAAGGCCACGTTCACGGCGGCCGTGGCGTCCGTGGTAAGCGCCGGGTCGAGGTTGCCGAAACCGAGGGTGGATGTGGCGGCGCTGAACTTGCACGTGCCTACCACGTTGGCCGAAACGGTCATGGTGTTGGTGCCGGCCGCCATCGCCGTACCCGCCGCCATTAACATCGCCACCCCTGCTATCATTGCGAAGATCCTTTTCATACCCTGCTTCTCCTTTCGTGTTGCGGCCGCCCCTTGAGGCGCCCTTTCCTGAACATTTCGGAAAGTTTGAAAAAACCTTTAATCTTTAATACGTTATCGCGTTAATCCTTTTTTCTCCTCCTCTCCTCCGTTAGTCCCTGCCGGGAGATCTTTTGTGACGACAGGAGGTAATGCACAAAGCGTGCCAATTCGCTCCGGAGGCATAACTTATTGAAAATGCAATGGTATCTTGCCGGCCCGGCAAGGGTGGCTTTCCCTGGGTGTGCGTTTTTGGCATGCCTCTCGGCCCGGCGGGTGTGCGTTTTTGGCGGGTTCTCTTGTGGAGCGCCCCACCGCCATCGCCGCCGCATGGCCGGGGTCTTCGCCCCATTGCCCGGCAACTTAACCTGCCTGTAACAGGCGCTTCATATAGGTGTTGTAATATCTCATCATAAAACGTCGTCCAACCGGCCACTGTGAATGAATTACACGGGAGATATTATGAACAGAGAGAAGATTCTTATCGCCGAGGATGAGCTCGACCTCCTTGACCTCATAGACTTCAACCTGACCAACGCCGGCTACCGTACCTGCGGTGTTCTGGATGGCCAGGAGGCCTTCCGTCAGATCAATATCTTCCACCCCGACCTGATCGTCCTCGACCTGATGCTGCCGAAGCTCGACGGCTGGAGCCTGTGTGAGCGCATGAAGCGGGAGGAGATGGAGATCCCGATCCTCATGCTCACCGCCAAGGGTGCGCCGGAGGACAAGGTCAGGGGGTTCGAGATCGGGGCGGCTGACTACATGACAAAGCCTTTCGAGGTAAAAGAGCTGCTCGCCAGGATAAACCGGGTCCTCGAGCGCAAGAGAAGCGGAGAGATGCAGAGGATGATAGTCCATGAGGTCACGAACAGGCTCACCACCATCGGGTGTTATTCAAGGATACTTTCCGGCAAGGAAGAGGCGCCTCTCGATGAGACCACGCTCGGTTACCTCAAGGACATAGCCAGCCAGGTCTGCCATACCACGGAGCTCGTCTACGAGATATCGACGCTCATCGACCTGGAGACGGGCGGGTTTGCGCTCGATCTGCGCCCATGTGACGTACGCGGCCTCGTCCGCTCCGTTTCCGGGTCCTTCGGCGAGGCGGCGGCCCGCAAGGGCGTGGAGATCGTCTGCGATGGGCGTGAGGCGCTGCCGGATATCCACACCGACCCCCGCGCCGTAAGGCAGATACTTACGAACCTCGTGGGCAACGCCGTCAAGTACTCGGACGAGGGAGGGCGGGTGGAGGTGCGGGCGGAGCCCGCACCGGAGGGCGTGGCCGTAACCGTAAGGAATAACGGCCCCGGCATCCCGCCCGAAGAACGGGAGCGGATCTTCGAGAAGGGCTTCAGGGGCGCGGCCGCCGGCTGTGCGGCGCACGGCTCGGGCCTGGGGCTCTATTTCGTAAAGAGGCTCTCTGAAAGGCTTCGGGCCAGGGTAGAGGTGGAAGGCGAACCAGGCAATGGGGCCACCTTCAGGGTCACCATCGGCTCCATATATGAGGCGTAGTTGCCCGGCGCGGCCCCGCGCCCTCGCCCCCTTTAGGCAAACCTTAACCTCGTTGTCATATTCTCTCAACAAAAGTCATTTATGATGTCTTTCATGTGCATGACGGGGTTGGACGGGTTATATTACCAGGGTCGCCCTGCGGGCCGTTGCAGGAAAGAGCAGGCGGGACCATATATAGGGCATACAATAAAGAACAACAAGGAGGATAAGAACAGAGAATGAAGCGTAAAATGACAAAGATTATCGCGGGGGCCGCTGTGGCGGCCGGGGTCTTCCTCTTCTCCGCCCCCGGGGCGGACGCCGGAGGTGTCAAATACAGCTCCGGAGACAAGTACGTAAAGCTCGGCGGGAGGATCCAGATACAGTACCACCTCTCCGATACGGACCAGGGCGCAACCTCCGATAACGTCGCATTCAGGCGCCTCAGGCCCTACATCGAGGGTACGGTGCACGAGAACTGGTTCGGCAAGTTCCAGTGGGACATGGGCGAGGCGGTCGACGGCGGCGAGATAGCCATAAAGGACGCCTACCTCCGCTACACCGGCTTCAAGGATATGACCATAACCGCGGGCAACGGCTATACCATACCATTTTCAAGGGAGGCGCTGACGAGCTCCAAGTACCAGCAGTTAGTCGAGAGGACCTTCGTGGGCGACCACAACTACGGCACGCCGGACCGCCAGCTCGGGCTCATCGTCGAGGGGCACCTGGCAGACAAAAAACTCACCTACGGCTTCGGCGTGGCCTCGGCGTCCATAGACCCGGACTCAAAGAAGCTCGACTTCGACACGCCGGTGAACAAGAACGCGGACTTCAACGAGGGCGTGATGTACGGGGCGAGGGTCGACATCCATCCCTTCGGCTTCTTGAAGCTCAGCCAGGGTGACTTCGCGCGCGACGACCTCAAGGCGACCCTCAGCGTCGCCGGTTTCGGCTGGAACAACGACGGCGACAACAACACCAGGACCGGCGCCGGCAAGGTGGCCACGAAAGTCACGAAAGCCGACGTCGAGAACGTCGCCGGCGGCGAGGTCTCCGGGGCGGTCAGGTACATGGGCGCTTCCGTGGACGTCGAGTACAACTTCATAACGGCCGATACCGTGGACCCCACCGTCACCAGCGGCATCTACAGGAACGGGACAACGGAATTGAAGAACTTCGCCGCCGAAGGCGGCTACATGGTCCTGCCCTCGAGGCTCGAGCTCGTAGCCGGCTACCAGATCCAGGACGCCGACGGGTACGCCAAGAACTGGACGCGCACGAGCGTCGGGGCGAACTGGTTCTTCAAGAAGCACGACATAAAGGTACAGGCCACCTACAGGATGGGTGAAAACAAGGACGGCACTGACGGCAACGACATAGACGAGCTCTTCGTCCAGGCCCAGTACGTCTTTTAGATATAAGGATTGCAGGGGCCCTTTGGGCCCCTGCTCGACGCCTCCCGTCGCGTCAAAACCGAGGCGTGGTCGGGAGTCTTTCCTCCCTCCGGGGGCGGCCCTTACCGAAGGGCCGCCCCCACAAGATGATTTGCCGGCGCCGCCGGGGAGTGGCGGTTAACCCAAAGAAAAAGGTGAGAATCATGAATTTTGCAAGGTATCTCCGGGCGACCGTGCTCATCGCGCTTATCGCCTTCGTAGCGGCAACGGACGTCTTTGCCGGGGACGTGATAAACGGCGCCGGGGCGAGCTTTCCCTACCCCCTGTATTCCAAGTGGGCCTATGAGTACAACAAGGCCACCGGCGTGAAGCTCAACTACCAGTCCATCGGCAGCGGCGGAGGCATCAAGCAGATAAAGGCCAAGACCGTGGACTTCGGGGCGAGCGACGCCCCGCTCAAGGCCGAGGACCTCAAAAAATCGGGCCTCACGCAGTTCCCCATGGCCATAGGCGGCGTCGTGCCGGTGGTCAACGTAAAGGGCGTAGGCCCGGGCGGCCTCCGGCTCACGCCGGACGTGCTCGCCGGCATATTCCTCGGCGAGATAACCCGCTGGAACGACGACAGGATAAAGGCGATAAACAACGGCCTCAGGCTACCGTCGAAGAAGATAACCGTGGTGCATCGCTCCGACGGAAGCGGCACCTCCTGGATATTCACAAACTACCTCGACAAGGTCAGCCCCGAGTGGCGCGACAGGGTAGGTTACGGCAAGGCGGTCAAGTGGCCGGTGGGGATCGGCGGCAAGGGGAACGAGGGCGTGGCCAACTTCGTAAAGAGGGTCAAGAACTCCATCGGATACGTGGAGTACGCCTACGCCACCCAGAACAGGCTGGCCTACGCGAAGCTCAGGAACAGGGACGGCAACTATGCGGCCCCGTCGATAGAGAGCTTCATGGCCGCAGCCGCGGGAGCTGACTGGAAGAATACGCCGGGCTACTCGGTCGTCCTCACGGACCAGCCCGGGGCCGGGACCTGGCCGATAGCCGGGGCCACCTTCATCCTGGTATACAAGAAACCCGGCAACTGCGAGACCGCCGGCGATGTCCTCAAGTTCTTCAACTGGGCCTATAGAAATGGCGCCGAGATGGCCGTCTCCCTCGATTATGTGCCCATACCCGAGGACGTTTACTCGATAATGGAGGCCAACTGGGCGAAGGCGATACGCTGCGACGACCGCCACGTCTGGAACAGGTAGGCCGGGCCTTCGGGCCCTTTTGATCCGTACCTCCAGGGGAAGCCGTCTCCCGCCATTGGCTGGAGACGGCTTCCGCCGTCCTGGGCGGGCGACCAGAAGCGGGGCCGGGATTTCATCCTCGGCATCAAGCAGCGGCAACTTATGAGCGAAAGGGAGGTTTGGCGATGGCCGACGTCATCTGTCCACGGATCAAAGGCAGCGAAAAGGGCGCCATCTGCTCCATCTGCGGCGCGTACATAAAGGACCTGAAGGGCGCCGATATAGACCTCTGCCTGAGCGGCCGTTTCGGGTCCTGCCCGTACATCATCGACTACATGCGCCATGTCTCTATGAGGACCGGGGACGGCCGCGTGGTGTAACGGAGGGGTCTTTTCCAGCCGGTTTCCGGGGGGGGCGGGGGGGGAGCGGAGGGCGGCTCAGGAAGGTCAGCGCCCGAGGGCCTCCTCATCGAACCTGTAGCCGAAGCCGCGCACGGTTTCGATGCAATCGGTGTGGGGGCCGAGCTTCATCCTGAGCCTCCTTACATGGGAGTCGGCGGTCCTCGGGTTCGCGTGTTCCTCCGTGGACGATATCCGTCTCATGAGCGCGTCCCTGCCGATGGTCCTGCCCTTTGCGCGGACGAGCTCGTCGAGGAGCTTGAACTCGGTTACGGTCAGGCCCATGTCCGTTCCGTCCGCGTATGCCGCGTAACGCTGCCGGTCCAGGGTTATAGGGCCTTTGACGACCCTGTCCTCTCCTGCGGCCGGGTTTTTCTTCCCGAGTATGGCCTTTACCCTGAGGACCAGCTCTTTGGGGCTGAACGGCTTTACGATGTAGTCGTCCGCGCCGAGCTCGAAACCGACGACCCTGTCAATCTCCTCCCCCTTCGCCGTCAGCATCACCACCGGAATGCCCCTGGTCCGGTCATCCCTCTTGAGCTCCTTGAGCGCCTCCGTGCCGTCCATGCGGGGGAGCATTATGTCGAGAAGGATCAGGTCGGGCCGCGACTCTCTCGCCGCGTCGAGGGCCTCGGGGCCGTCCTCGACGGAGATTACGTCGAAGCCCTCTTTGTTGAGGGTGTATTCGAGGAGCGTGAGGATGTCCCTTTCGTCGTCTACGGCCAATATCCTGGATTTCATCGGAAAGACGCCGCGATGGCGGCCTGCGGCGTCCCAATGGGGCGCTCCCTGGCGTCGCCCCTCAGGATCCGGGCCAGGAGGATGGCACAGCGGTAGTGCTCCTCCGTGGAGCAGTAGAAGTCGATATCAGAGGTATCGGGGACGATCATGGTAAGCGAGGCCCCGCAGACGGGCCCCTCTGTCGTTGGTTCAAGGTACGGGCATCGAGTCTCCATGCAGCGCGTCTCCTTTCTCCGGATTTGCCGGCGGGATTTTATCAGATTATCGCACGGCGCTGTTGAGGGGTGATTACGGAAGCGTTAAACTTGTGTTACGGGGGCGGCAGGGGGTGGGGGGGGTCGGGGGCTGTCAGAACCACGCGACGTAGCCGAGGCTCGCCATGACATCGGGCGCCCCGGCCACCGAGGGGTCCTCGGAGAAGGAGAACTCGAGGGCGGACCTTGCGCCGAGCCTGAACCTGCCCCCGAAGCTGAGTATTATCGACAGGTCGTCCATCTCGTCCACGCCGGTCCTGCCGAAGGGGGAGGGGTGGGCGAG
>JBHHVK010000093.1:0-8118 GCA_046754205.1 Thermodesulfobacteriota bacterium | reverse complement strand
GCACCATCTCGACGAACCTCGAGTGGTGGGAGGTGCCCATGAAGAGGAGGTCGAAGCCCCCGTCCCTGTAGAACTTCTCTATGCCCAGGGTGGATTCGTCCACCAGGGACCTGTAGTCCACCTCGATCGAGTAGCCCTCGAAGTACTTCTCGGCCTCCTTGAGCACGGAGTCCTCGCCCTCTTTCCTCATCACGTGGACTACGGTAAGGGGCAGCGCGAGGGCCTTTGCCCACTCGGCGGCCGAGTGCATGGCCTTGCTCGCGTTCGGGCTTCCGTCGAAGGCCAGGAGCGGCTTTTTCGCCTCGGTGAATTCCCTCGGCACTATGAGGACCGGCTTGGGGGACCTCCTTATCGCCCCCTCCGTGGCGGAGCCCAGGAGCCCGTGCTCGAACTTGGCGTTTACACCCCTGCGGCCCATGACCACGAGGTCGGCGAACTTCGCCTTCTCGCAGAGCTCGTTGACCACGACCCCGAATTTCAGGTCGGTCTCGGTCTCTACCCCGGCAGCTGAGCACGTCTCCTCGAAGGTGGAGAGTATGGAGCGGCCCCTATCCTCGAGGGCCTCACGCATCTTGGCGGAGAAGTTGAGGTAGGGCTCGAAGCCCAGCGAGCCGGAGAGGTCGTGGAGGAAAGGCCCCTCGAGCGAGACTATGTCCACCACGTGCACCCCCGAGAGCGCTGCGTCGAACTTCCCGGCGAGCCACAGACCGTACTCCGTGGCCGCCTTTCCGTAGTCCGAGCCGTCAAGGGCTATGAGGATCCTCTTCATCATGCCAGCACGGCCTCGCTCATCTTCGCCGGCTCGACGACTATCTCCCCGTCGGCGACGTCCACCTTGAAGAGGTCCCCGTCCTTCCACTTGAGCGTTATGGGTATCTTCACCTTCTCGTCAACGTGGCGTTTCAGGAACCTGGCGCCGTACTTCTCGTTGAAGCCGCTCTCGACGAGGGCGTCGACGGCGCCGTCCGTGACGGCGAGCTGCTTGCCGTACCCCTCCATGTGGGCGCTTATCCTTTCGAGGTACAATGCCGTAAGCTCACGCACCTCCTCGCGCGTAAGCGGCGTGAAGACGATGATGTCGTCGATACGGTTGAGGAACTCGGGACTGAAGACCCCCTCGACCTCCTTCAGGATGTCGCGCTTGAGGTCGTCCACCCTGGCTCCCGCCGGGAGGAAACCGAGGGGTTTTACGTACTTCTTGAACATGTCGGACCCGAGGTTGCTCGTCATGACGATGACCGCGTCGCTGAAGTAGACCCTCTTTCCGCGGCCGTCGGTGAGCCACCCCTCGTCGAATACCTGGAGGAAGAGGTTCAGGACGTAGGGATTGGCCTTTTCTATCTCGTCGAGGAGCACCACGGAGTAGGGGTTTTCGCGCATGGGGTTGGTCAGAAGCCCCCCACGCTCGCTGCCCACAATGCCCCTGGGCATGCCGATGAGCTTGTCTACGGCGACCCCGGAGTCCTTGTACTCGCTCATATCGAGGCGTATCATCTTCTTCTCGTCCCCGAAGAGGAACTCGGCCAGGGTCTTGGCGAGCTCGGTCTTGCCCACGCCGGTGGGGCCGAGGAAGAGGAGAACGCCGTCGGGCCTGGAGTAGTTCTCCTTAAGCGGCCCCTTGTTGAGCCGGAGCCGTTTGCTGAGCGCGGCAATGGCCTCGGTCTGGCCCAGGACGCGCCTGCCGAGGGCCTTCTCCATGTGCCTGAACCTGCTCGTGGTGTCGCGGAAGATCATGTCCTTGGGGATCTTGGTCTCCTGGCTGATGACCTCGATGACGTCTTCGGGCCTTACGGCCTCCTCCGGCCTGTTTATCTCCACCTTGACGCAGGCCGTATCGAGCCAGCCTATCACCTTGTCCGGGAGCTTCAAGCTTCTCATGTAGCGCTGGCTCATGTCAAGGGCCGTCTCCACGGCCTCCGGGGTTATCCGGACCGAGTAGTTCTTCTCAAGGCGCGGCCTGATGCCCTTCAGTATCCGCCCGCTCTCCTCGAGCGTGGGCTCGGCTATCTGCACCAGACGGAAACGCCTGGCAAGCGCCTCGTCCTCTGCGATGAACTCCTTGTACTCGCTAAGCGTCGTGGCCCCTATTATCTGGACCTCTCCGCGCGCCAGAGTGGACTTGAAGATGTTGGCTGCGTCCGAGGGCACGCCCATGGCGGACCCTGCGCCGATGAGGGTGTGGGCCTCGTCGATGAAGAAGATGATGTTCTTCTTCTCCTTTATCTCCTTGATTATCTTCTCGATCCTGTCCTCGAACATGCCGCGGAAGATCGTTCCGGCGACGATGGAGTTCATCTGGAGGTTGACTATCTGCTTGTCCCTGAGCCTCTTGGGCACCCGGTCGGGCTCGAGCTCGATCCTGCGGGCGAGGCCCTCGACGATGGCGGTCTTGCCCACACCGGGCTCTCCCACGACCATAACGGAGTTGGATCTATCCACATGGCAGAGGATCTCCATCACCTGCTCTATCTCGTCGTCCCTTCCGACGATCATGGGCAGACGGTCGAACCTGGCCAGCTTGTTGAGGTTTATGGCAAAGTGCTTGAGATTTGGCGGGAGTTCGTATTTTTTCTTAAGCTCCTCTTCCATCTCTTCCTTGCTCCTTACTTTTACGGTTATCCGCCGCATGACGAAGTCCGGGTCCAACCCGAAGGAGCGGAAAACCTTTGCGGGAAGGCTGTGGTTCTCCTGAAAAATCGCGATGAAGAGGTCCGTGGAATCGACGGACTCACGGCCCCATCTGTGGGCCTCCTCTCTCGCAAGCCTGAAGACGTTGCGCGTGGCCGGTGGGACCTTCAGGCCGAAGCCTATGTACTGGCGGGATATGTTGAGGTGCTCGTTGAGGAAGTTCCTGACGTGATTTACGTCGAGGTTGAGGTCTTCCATCACCTCGCGGAAGAAGTCCTCCTCGACCTTGGAGAAGGCAAGGAAGAGGTGCTCGACGCCGATGTAGAAGTGCTGCCGGTTCTTGCTCTCCTCCACCGCCGCGTTAAGGACCTTCTCGGCCGCGGGGGTGAGCTTCTCCTTGAGATCATCGAGCTCGGTCATATCGCACCTCTTTTCCTTGAAAGGCGGGCAAGGCTCTCTCAACGCCCCGCGGCGGCTCGCCGGGGACGGGAGCGTCCAGCCCGTCGGCCTTCCTTGGCGCGCCCCGTGGGGCGCAGTCACTTTTTATAGTTTACCATAAACCTTTTCTCGGGTCATAACCATTTATCCTGGAGAATTCCTCTATCAGCTCCCTGGACCTGTCGTCCACCTTCCGGGGCACGCTGACCCTGATGACAACGTACTGGTCTCCCCGTCCGGCGCCCCTGGGTGAGCCGACGCCCTTGCCCTTTATCCTGAGCTTCGTCCCCCCCTGTGTGCCGGGCGGGACCTTTATGGTGGCCGGTCCGTCCACGGTGGGCACCTTTATCCTGGCCCCGAGGACGGCCTCCTCAATGGTCACCGGCGCATCGAGGTATATGTCCCTGCCCTCCCTCCTGAAGTAGGGGTGGGGGGCTACCGTAATCACTATGAAGAGGTCGCCCCTGGGCCCTCCCTCGTACCCGTCGTCCCCCTTGCCGGCCACCCTCACCCTGGAGCCGTTGGCCACCCCCGGGGGGATCTTTACGGTGAGGGTCTCGCCGCCCGACCTCCGTTTCACCTTGACCTTCACTTCCGTGCCCCTGACGGCGCGTATGAAGTCGAGCCTCAGGCCATAACTTATGTCGGCTCCCCTGAGGGTCCCGCGGCGCGCTCCGGGGTGGCCGAAGATATCGCTGAAGATGTCCTCGAAGCCGCCTGCCCCTCCCATGCCTCCGAAACCGAAGTCCTGCCATTGGAACCCGCCTGGAGGATAGGGCCCGGCGCCCTCCATGCCCGGGCCGAAGGGCGTCTTGCCCGTAAGGTCGTACTGCGCCCTCTTTTCAGGGTCGTGCAGGACGGCGTAGGCCTCGTTTATCTCCTTGAACTTGGCCTCAATCTCCTTGTCGCCGGGGTGGAGGTCGGGATGAAACTTCCGCGCAAGCCTCCTGTATGCCTTCTTCAGCTCCTCGGCGTCGGCGTCCTTCGGCACGCCGAGTATTTCATAGTAGTCTTTACCGGCCATCGGTCAAAACACCCTCCACGCCGCCCCCTCCGGGGGCGGCGTGGAGCAGGTTGAGTTTATGTCGTGAGTGGTTGATGCGAGCCGGCAGGGATGGCGGCGTGAAACGCGGCAGGTGAATGGATGGGGTGGCGCCGGGGTCAGGCGCGAGGCGCCCTGGTCCCCCCACGGGGCGGCCCCCATTTCAGGGGTCCCGGGCAAGGCGCCGTGCCGCGTCCGTAACGGGCCTCCGGCACGCCGGCGCGGCGCCGGACCGGATCACTCACCCTCCTTGTCCTTGTCTTCATCCACAACCTCCGCATCGACGACTTCGCCTTCTCCGGCGGCCTCCGCACCCCCGGGCTCACCGGCCGGCCCCCCCGGGGCCCCGGCGCCGGGCGCTCCGGCGGTCTGTTTGTACATCACCTCCGCTATCTTGTGGGAGGCCGACGTCAAGGAGCTGAGCGCCGTCTTGATATTCTCGCTGTCATCGCCGGCCAGGGCCTTCTTCGCCTCGGCGATGGCGTCGGTAACCGCCTGGGCGTCGGCATCGGGAAGCTTATCACGGTTCTCCGTCAGGAGCTTCTCCGTCGAGTAGACAAGCGAGTCGAGCTGATTTCTGTTTTCAATGAGCTCTCTTCTCTTTTTATCCTCTTCGGCATGGGTTTCCGCTTCCTTAACCATATTCTCGACCTCGTCCTTGACGAGCCCGGAAGAGGCCGTGATGGTGATATTCTGCTCCTTGCCCGTGGCCATATCCTTCGCCGAGACGTTCAATATGCCGTTGGCGTCGATATCGAAGGCGACCTCCACCTGGGGCACCCCCCTCGGGGCCGGCGGCAGGCCCTCGAGGTGGAACCTGCCGAGGGTGCGGTTGTCGGCGGCCATGGACCTCTCTCCCTGGAGGACGTGTATCTCCACCTGGGTCTGGTTGTCCGCCGCGGTGGTGAATATCTCCTTCTTCTTGGTGGGTATCGTGGTGTTCTTCTGTATGAGGGTCGTCATCACCCCGCCGAGGGTCTCAAGGCCGAGGGAAAGGGGCGTGACGTCGAGGAGCACGACGTCCTTCACTTCCCCGGCGAGCACCCCGCCCTGGATCGCGGCGCCTATGGCGACGACCTCGTCGGGGTTCACACCCTTGTGGGGCTCCCGGCCGAAGATATCCTTTACGAACTTGTGGATGGCGGGCATCCGCGTCATGCCGCCCACCATGACCACCTCGTCGATGTCCGAGGGCTTGAGTCCGGCGTCTTTCAGGGCGTCGGCGCAGGGCTGCCTGGACCTCTCGACGAGGTCGGCGACGAGCTGCTCGAGCTTGGCCCTCGAGAGCTTCATCACCAGGTGCTTGGGCCCCGAGGAGTCCGCCGTGATGAAGGGGAGGTTTATCTCGGTCTCGACGGCGCTCGATAGCTCAATCTTGGCCTTCTCGGCGGCCTCCTTGAGCCTCTGCAGGGCCATCTTGTCTTTGGAGAGGTCTACGCCCTGGTCCTTCTTGAACTCGTCGGTAAGCCAGTTTATGATGCGCTGGTCGAAGTTGTCTCCCCCGAGGTGGGTGTCGCCGTTGGTGGCCTTCACCTCGAAGACCCCCTCGCCGACCTCGAGTATGGAGATGTCGAAGGTGCCCCCTCCGAAGTCGTAGACCGCTATTACCTCGTCCTTCTTCTTGTCGAGGCCGTATGCCAGAGAGCTTGCCGTGGGCTCGTTTATGATCCTCTTGACGTCAAGGCCCGCTATCTTTCCGGCGTCCTTGGTCGCCTGGCGCTGGGAGTCGTTGAAGTAGGCCGGCACGGTTATGACCGCTTCGGTGACGGTCTCGCCGAGATAGTTCTCAGCACTCCTCTTGAGCTTCTGGAGGATAAGGGCCGATATCTCGGGAGGATGGTAGAGCTTGCCCATGTTCGAGACCCTGACGGCGGCCCTGCCCTTGTCGTCCTTCTCCGCCGGGTAGGGGACCATCTTCATCTCTTCGCTGACCTCGCCGAACATGCGCCCCATGAACCTCTTTATGCTGAAGATGGTGTTCTCGGGGTTGGTAACGGCCTGACGCTTCGCGACCTGGCCGACGAGTATCTCCTTGTCCTTGGTGAAGGCCACCACCGAGGGCGTGATACGGTTGCCCTCCTCGTTGACGATCACCTTCGGCTCTCCCGCCTCCATCACCGCGACAACGGAGTTGGTGGTGCCGAGGTCTATGCCTATAATCTTTCCCATCTTCCGAACCCTCCTGAAGTTTTACTATAGACCCTCTCAGGGTCAATGTCAAATCAGTCCGGGCCCGGCAGGATGCCGAAAAAAGCCTGTATTCACGCCATCTTTCCATAGACCCCGGGCCTGTGGATAATATAGGTTCGGCGCGGGCCCATGTCAAGTGCCGATGGCGAGGTGCCGGGTCTTTTTCCCGGGGTAGCGGCCGGCGCGGACCCCGCGGGGAGAGGGCTCAGAGGTCGAGCCCCTTTTTGACACCATGCCAGGTCGTCCTGTTGAGGATGAAGAGGAGCGCGGTCATGACCAACATGTACCCGAGGACGAAGGGGCCGAGCCTTCTCCTCACCGGGGCCTCGGGGGCCGCCGTGTCGAGGAGGAAGGCGGCCACGTCGGCGGCCTTTCTTTCGAGCTCCGGGTCATTGAAAGGGATGGGCGGAGGCATGGCTATGGCGCCCTCGCTCTCGGTCCAGAGGGCGAAGGCGCGGTTACGGACCTCGCCGGCGGGGGTCAGGTAGTAGGAGGTAAGGAGCCGGTAGATGTACTCGGCCCCCTCCGTGCCCTTGCCCCTGGCCAGGGCCATGAGGCTCAGGTCCGGGGGCTCGACCCCGAAGGTCTCCCTGGCCGTGGCCGGGTCCATGAGCGGCCTTATGCCTTCGGTGTGCTCCCTGTCCCACAGGTAGACGAGCCCGTGGCAGGCCACGCAGTTGGCCATGAAGACGGCCCTGCCGCGCCGCACCGCCTCGGGGCCCGCGTCGATAGGCACTCTATCGTACCCGGCACGCGACACGGCGCCGCCCGCCGCGAGGAGGGCGAGTAAGAGGGCCGCGGCGGCTATGAGCCCGCGGCCCGTCACCGCCTCTCCCTTCCGGCGAAATAGGCCGAAGCCCTGAGCCTCGCGCTCACCGGCTCCACGGCCGAGACGAGGGGCATGGTGAGGAAGTAGAGAAAATAATAGGCCGTAAGGACCCGCCCGAGGGTCACTATCCTGATGCCGATGAATGATACGACGTCCGGGGGGTGCATGCCCGCGTAGCCTAGGAGCACGAAGTCGGCGAAAAAGACCCAGGTAAGGGCCTTCTTCACCGGCCTGTACCGGGCGGAGCGGGCGGCGGAGCGGTCGAGATAGGGGAGAAGGGCGAGGATGAGTATGGACGCGGCCATGGCCACCACGCCCGCGAGCTTGCTCGGGATGGACCGGAGCACCGCGTAGAAGGGGAGGAAGTACCACTCCGGGACGATGTGCAGGGGCGTCTTCAGGGGGTTGGCCGGCTCGTTGTTCACGGGCTCGAGGAAGAAATCGGGCCTGAAGAATACGAAGTAGAGGAAGACGGTGAAGACGAGCGCCGCAAACCAGAGGTCCTTGGTGATGTAGTAGGGCGCGAAGGGCACCACGTCGGGGCCGGTTTTATCGAGGTCCACGCCGTCGGGGTTATTGCTTCCCACCCTGTGGAGCGCCGTAAGGTGCATGACGACCAGGAGCCCTATTACGCCGATGGGTATGAACGTGGCATGGAGCGAGAAGAACCTCGTCAGGGTGGCGTCCCCCACGGCGAAGTCCCCCCTGAGCCAGATCGTCAGCTCCGGGCCGATGACCGGGATGGCCGTAAAGAGGTTGGTTATGACCGTCGCCCCCCAGAAGGACATCTGCCCCCAGGGTAGCAGATAGCCCATGAAGGCCTCGGCCATGAAGGAGAGGAATATGAGGAGCCCTATCCACCACAACAGCTCCCTCGGGCTCCGGTACGAGCCGTAGTAGAGCCCACGGCCCATGTGGACGTAGATGGCGAAAAAGAGGCCCGTGGGCCCGAGGGCGTGGAGGTACCGTATGAGCCAGCCCCAGTGCACGT